>NZ_JBBARU010000004.1:0-38970 GCF_040399605.1 Rhodovarius sp.
TGGCAAATGGATCGGAAGGAATTCGATTTCGTCCGCAACACCTATCGCGTTCTAGTAACCCGCGCCCGCGGTGAGACGGTGATCTGGGTGCCGCGGGGCGATGCGGCGGATTGCACGCGCTGGCCGCCGCAATTCGACGCCATCGCCGAATACCTCACCGCCTGCGGCGCCCGTCCCCTGCCCGAATTCACCCCACCCCTACAGACGCAACCCGCCCTCCTCCTGTAGCGTGAGGGCATGCGCGTCTTTCTCCTCCTCCTGGCTCTCCTGGCCCCCGCCCAGGCCGCCGAACTCAAACTCGCCACCTGGAACATCGCCTGGGCCACGCTGCGCGGCGCCGATGACCGGGCTGTGCCGCGCGACGTCCCGCGCCGCAGTGAGGCTGATTGGGCGCTGCTGCGCCAATACGCCGCCCGGCTGGAGGCAGATATCATCGCCTTTCAGGAGATCGATGGCCCAGAGGCTGGGCGAAAAATCTTCGATGAGCGCGCCTATACTCTGGTCTTCCCGGCCGAGAACGACATCCAGCGCGCCGGCTTCGCCATCCGCCGCGGCCTGCGGGTCACCCAGAATGCCGATCTGGCCGGCCTCGATCTGCGTCCGCAGGCCCGCTACTCGCTGCGCCGCGGCACCGATGTGACGGTGGAGGCAGGGGGTGCGCCGCTGCGCCTGCTCTCCATCCATCTCAATGCCGGCTGCCGCGAGGAGGCGCTTTCCAGCAGCCAGCAATGCGAGAGCCTGGCGCAGCAAGCCGATATCCTGGCCGAATGGATCACCGCCCGGCAGCGGGAGGGTGTGGCCTTTGCCATTCTGGGCGATTTCAACCGCCGCTTTATGCCCACGGGGGATGAATTCGCCGCGCGGCTCAGCCAGGCCGCCCCCCTGACCCGGGCCACCGAAGGCTATTCCAACCCCTGCTTTGCCAATGATGCGCGGGGCGGGCGGCCTTTCATCGACCATATCCTCCTCGGCGGTGCCGCACGCGGCTGGCTTATCAACAATTCCATGCGGGTGATGGTCTATGCCGAGCGCGATGCCCGCGCGCGGGAAAGGCTTTCGGACCATTGCCCGGTATCCGTGCGGATCAGAACTCCGTGAATTTCTTCAACGTCA
Source organism: Rhodovarius sp. (assembly GCF_040399605.1). Classification (NCBI taxonomy): domain Bacteria; kingdom Pseudomonadati; phylum Pseudomonadota; class Alphaproteobacteria; order Acetobacterales; family Roseomonadaceae; genus Rhodovarius; species Rhodovarius sp. The sequence goes on from NZ_JBBARU010000004.1 coordinate 1,114, forward strand.
CCCTCCCCCTCGCGCTGGTCAATGTCATCAACCAGGCCTCACGCTCGCTGATGGCCTTGATTGGGCCACTGCTCGCCCTCGAATTCGACCTTTCGGCGGCGGATCTTGGGCTGCTCGGCGCCATTCTCTTTGTCGCCTATGGGCTGATGCAATTGCCGGTGGGCGTGGCGCTGGACCTGTATGGGCCGCGGCGGGTGCAATGCGCCTCGGCCGGTCTTGCCTGCCTGGGCTTTGCCATCAGCGCGGCGGCGGCTGGGCCCTTCATGCTGGGCTTTGGGCGGTTCATCACCGGCATGGGCATCGCCTCGGGGCTGATTGGGCTGATCAAGGGGCATACGCTGTGGTTCCCGCGGGAGCGCGTGGCCGCACTGACCGGGGCTGGGGTTTTTATCGGCGGCATTGGTGGGCTTTGCGCTACCGTGCCGATGCAGGCGGTGCTGCCCAGCATTGGCTGGCGTGGCGCCTTTTGGGTGCTGGCAATGGCGGCGGCCTGCGTCTCGCTATGGATATGGCTGGCCGTGCCGCCCAGCCCGAAGCGCAATGCGCAAAAATCCATCTGGTCGGAAATCCGTGAATTCGGGCCGATCTTCACCGCCCCCGTCTTCATCCGCATGGCACCGGCCATTGCCACGCTCAACGCGCTGCATTTCACCTATCAGGGGCTCTGGCTTGGCCCCTGGCTGCGCGATGTGGCAGGGCTTGAAGATGGCATGCGCGCCTTGACCCTGCTGTTCTATGCGCTGGGCGTGATGTTTGGGAACCTCATCGCCGGCAATATCACCAGCCTGCTGCAGGCGCGCGGCAAAAGCCCGATGATCGTGCCGATCGTGGCCATGTGCGCCATGCTGGCCATGCAGGTGCTGATATTGGTGGTAGCCCCGCGCGATGCCTGGCTTGTCACGCTGATGTGGCTGGCTTTCTCGCTCTCGGGCTCCACCTCCTCGGCCGCCTATTCGTCCCTGGCGCAGGCTTTTCCGGCGCAACTCGCCGGGCGCGTCAGCACCGCGGTCAATGGCAGCATGCTGGCGCTGGTCTTCGTTTTTCAGAGCATGATCGGCGCGCTGCTCGACCTTTGGCCGCGTACCGCCTTGGGCGGCTGGAGCGCCACGGGCTATGCCTGGGCAATGATGGCGACCATCATCTTCCAGGCCGCCACAATGCTGTGGATGTGGAGACGACGCGAATGAAGCTCGACAAGCTGCTCAAACGCTACCGGGTGAGCGATGGGCGCAATTTTTCGCTCAAGGACCACGACCCGGCCGATCAGGGCGGCATGAAGCTGGAGCGCGAGGCGGCCGACGCCCTACTCACCGCCGGCACAAAGCGCCTCGCCGAATTGCAGGACAAGCTCTACGCCCAGGACCGCTGGGGCGTGCTGTGCATCATCCAGGCCATGGACGCGGCGGGGAAGGATGGCACGGTGAAGCATGTCTTCTCCGGCCTCAACCCGCTGGGCTGCGAGGTGACCCCCTTCAAGACACCCAGCGCGGCGGAGTTGGACCATGATTTCCTCTGGCGCCATGTCCAGGCGCTGCCGGCCCGCGGCCATATCAGCATCCATAACCGCTCCTGGTATGAGGAGGTGCTGATCGCGAGGGTGCACCCCAATATTCTCGTGGGGCAGAAGCTCCCGCCGCATCTCGTCACCAAGCATATCTATGATGAGAGGCTGGAGGATATTGCCCATTTCGAGCGTTATCTCAGCCGCCAGGGCATGGTGATTCAGAAGTTTTTTCTGCATGTCAGCAAGGAAGAGCAGCGCCGCCGCTTTCTCGCCCGCATCAAGGAGCCGGGGAAGAACTGGAAATTCACCGCCGGCGACGTGACCGAGCGCGCCCATTGGGACGCCTACCAAAGCGCCTATCAAAAAGCGATTCGCGCCACAGCCAGCGAGACAACGCCATGGTATGTGGTGCCGGCAGACCAAAAATGGTTCACCCGCTTGGTGGTGGTGGGTGCCATGGTCGATGCGCTGGAAAAACTGGAGTTGCGCTACCCTGACCCCGACCCGGCCAAAGCCGCGCAATTGGCCGCGGCAAAGCGGATTTTAGAGGAAGAGGAATAAGTTCTTCCAATGGCTACCCCTCCCGCCTATATGGGCAGGGTCAACGCCACAAAGCCCGGCGAATTTGTCCGATAACGACGTGTCAGCGATTCAATCGGCGCAAGCCTTTGACATTCAACCTTCGACCGTGCCGCGCCCGCCCTGGATCATGGCCATGAATTCGCGCCTGGTGGAGGGGTCATCCCTGAAGCCGCCCAGCATACGGCTGGTGACCATCGACACGCCGGTCTTGTGCACACCGCGCGTGGTCATGCATTGGTGCACCGCCTCGACCACCACGGCCACACCCTTGGGCCGCAACACTTCCTGGATGGTATTGGCCACCTGGGCGGTGAATTTTTCCTGGATTTGCAGCCGCTTGCCAAAGGCATCCACAACCCGGGCCAGCTTGCTGATGCCCACCACCCGGCCAGCCGGCAGATAGGCAACATGCACCCGGCCGATGATCGGCGCCATGTGATGCTCGCACACGCTCTCCAGCCGGATGTCGCGCAACACGACCATCTCATCATAGCCCTCAACCTCCTCGAAGGAGCGGGCGAGAAGTTCGGTGGGATCCTCGTCATAGCCGCAGAACCATTCGCGATAGGCCTTGGCCACGCGCTTGGGGGTATCGAGCAGGCCTTCGCGGCGGGGGTCGTCACCGGCCCAGAGCAGCAGGGTGCGGATCGCCTCCTCCGCCTCCGCCTGTGTCGGGCGGGTAAGGGGGACGCCGGCGAGGCTCTGGGTCAGATTGTTCATGATGGAACGGTATTCCTGGCTGACGCGCCGGGGCGGCGAGGCACCGCGCCCGTATCGTCAGGAACCTGCGAGGTGGTGGCGAATTGTCACGGCGCAAGCGGCGCTGTGACAATTTCGCGAAGCCTCGCTCAATCGCGGGCGGCGGCGCCCAGTTCGGCGGCCAGTTCGGCCTCCAGCGTGGGCTCTTCCTCGCGGATCGGCTCCTCGCCACGGGCCTGGCGGGCGGCCTCCTCGACGGAGCGGGCGACATTGACGATCACGGGGATCACCACCTCGGGGTGGAGTTCCACGCGGATGGTGGTGAGGCCCAGCGTCTTGATCGGCTCCTCCAGTAGGACCTGCTGGCGGTTGACGGTGAGGCCGCCTTCCTTGCAGGCATCGGCAATGTCGCGGCCCGAGACGGAACCATAGAGGCTGCCGCTCTCACCCGCCTGGCGGATGATGATGACCGACATATTCTCGACGCGCTCGGCCACGCGCTCGGCCTCCTCGCGGCGCTTGAGGTTCTGCGCCTCGAGCTGGGCGCGGTTTTCCTCGAATTTTTCCAGGTTCGCCTTATTGGCGCGAATGGCCTTGCCCAGCGGCAGCAGGAAGTTGCGCGCATAGCCCGGCTTGACCGTCACGCGGTCGCCCATCTGGCCGAGCTTGTCGACGCGCTGCATGAGAATGAGGTCGATCATCGAAGAATCTCCTAGGTCTGCGGCGGCGGCACCGCGCGCCGCGCCCATTGTTCGTAAAGGCCCATGCCGACCATGGCGGGCGCCATGATCTGCAGGAAGATCACCATCAGGGTGTAGAAGCCAGCCAGGAGCCAGACGCGCCCGCCGGAACCACGCACCCGTTTATGGACGCCGCCGATGCCCATCAGGAAGAAAGGCAGTGTCAGCAACAGCAGGATGGAGAGGGTGACCGCATCGCCCACCACCACGAAAGCGCCGCCGGCGAGCAGCAGCAAAGCCAGGTACCAGCCCGGCATCCGGGCCTCGGCCAGGTCAGGTGTCGCGGCCAGGTTAAGACCGCGACGGCGCAGAAAACCTTGCGCCAAAGCAGCATTGCCAATGGCCGTAACAGCGAGCCAAAAACCCACCGCAGCGGCCTTCACCCGAACCACGGCATCGATCATGCCTTCGGGCAGGATCAGGCCCATGCGACGGGTGGCTTGTTCCACAGCGCCGCGCAGCACCGCCTCCAGCCCGCCATCATTGGCAAAGTAGAGGCTCAGGGCCAGCAACAGCACCACCGGGTAAAGCCCCAAAGCCGCCAAGGGCCCCGAAACACTCGCCCCGCCTGGCCGCAGAAACAGCGCCACCAGCAGCCAGACCGGCACGGCGAAGAGCAGCGCGTAGAACACCGCCCCCAGCATGGAGGAGGAGAACACCACCACCAAAGCCCCCACCAGCCCCGCCAAAGCCGCGCCGGCCGGCCCGAAGGCCAGCCCCACGGAGAAGAGCGGTGCCGGCGCCAGCCACAGCAGCGCGCTGCCCAGCGGCAGGCCGCGCATCGCCCACAGCATCAGCAATGCCGAGGTCAGCCCCGCAGCCGAAGCCGCCAGCACCGCCGGATTGTTGAAGCCCTGCATGGGATGCGCCTGCCCGCCCTGGTCCTAGTCGTTGATGACGTAAGGCAGAAGGGCGAGGAAGCGGGCGCGCTTGATCGCCACCGCCAGCTCGCGCTGCTTCTTGCCGGAGACCGCGGTGATGCGGCTAGGCACGATCTTGCCGCGCTCGCTCAGGAAGCGGCTGAGAAGGCGCACATCCTTATAGTCGATCTTCGGCGCGCCCGGGCCCGAGAAGGGGCAGGACTTCTTGCGGCGATAGAAGGGGCGGCGGGCGCCCACGGCCGGGCGGCGCCCGGCAATGCCCATTTCAGGAGTATCGCTCATCGGTCGTCGTCCATTCCACCCATCATGTCCATGTCATCGCGGGGGCGGGCGCGGAATTCCTCGCGCTCATCACCACGCTCGCGGCCGCGGCCGGAGCCGAAGCGGCCAGCCGGCTTGGGCCCGCGGAAGCCACGCTCACGGTCACGATCATCGCCACGCTTGGCGAGAATGGCCGAGGGCTCCTCGGGGTTCAGTTCTTCGATGCGCGTCGTCATTTCGCGCAGCACATCCTCGTTGAGGCCGAGCTGGCGCTCCATCTCATGGATGGCGGGCGCGGGGGCATCAATGCCCAGCAGCATGTAATGGCCCTTGCGGTTCTTCTTCACCTTGTAGGCGAGACCGCGCAGACCCCAATATTCGCGCTTCTTCACCTCACCACCCATGTCGGTGATGATGGTGGTGAGACCGTCAGCGATGAGGTCGACCTGCTGCTGAGACACGTCATTGCGTGCAATAAACACGCATTCGTAGAGCGGCATGTGTGCTCCCTTTGGGTTGGTTCAGCCCGTGCGCCCGGAATGGCCGCTCAAATGGGCATAGCCGGCGCATGCCATGCGCCGGCAGGGAAGAGGGGCGTAGACACTTTTCGCGGCCGCGAGTCAAGCGGCGGGGGCGCCCTCAGCCTCTTCGCGCAGCAATTCGAGCCGCAGCCACTCCTCCTCCGCCGCCGCCAGCGCCGCCTCCTTCTCCACCAACAAGGCGCTGCGCTTGTTGAAGCCGCCCGGGTCGCGGGCAAACAGCCCGGGGTCGGCCAGCCATTTTCGCAGCACCTCGATCTCGGCGGAGAGCTTTTCCATCACCCCGGGCAGGGTTTTCAGCGCATGGCTGTCCTTGAAGCTGAGGCGCTTCTTCTCCAGCACCGGCGCCACGGCACGGCCGGCGCGGGCCACGGGCGCGCCCTCGGCCTCGGTCTTGGCCTGCACGCCATAGCCGCGCTGGTTCACCATATCGGTGTAGCCGCCGGCATATTCCTGCCAGCGGCCCTCGCCCTCATGCGCGATCACGGAGGTGGCCACGCGGTCCAGAAAGTCGCGGTCATGGCTGACCACAATGACGGTGCCGGGGTGTTCGGCCAGCAATTCCTGCAGCAGGTCGAGGGTTTCCAGGTCGAGGTCATTGGTTGGCTCGTCCAGCACCAACAGATTGGCGGGCTGGGCCAGGGCACGGGCGAGCAGCAGCCGGCCGCGCTCGCCGCCCGAGAGCAGCCGCACCGGGGTCCGCGCCTGTTCCGGCAGGAACAAGAAGTCCTTCATATAGCCCACGACGTGGCGGCGCTGGCCATTCACCTCCACCTGGTCGCCCTGCCCGCCGGTCAGCACTTCTGTCAGCGTGCGGTCGGCGTCGAGTTCGGCGCGGCGCTGGTCCAGCATCACCATGGTGAGTTCGGTGCCGCGGCGGATTTCGCCGGTATCGGCGGCCAACTCGCCGGTCAGCATTTTCAGCAGGGTGGATTTGCCGGCACCATTGGGGCCGACAATGCCCACCCGGTCGCCTCGCATGATGCGGGTGGAGAAATCGACCACCACCGGCACATCGAAGGTCTTGGAAATGCCCTTGGCCTCGATGACGAGGTTGCCGCTGGTCTCGGCATTGCTGGCGGAGAGCCTGGCTGCGCCCTGCGGGCCCATACGCTCGCGGTGCTTTTGGCGCAGCGCATGCAGATTTCCCAGGCGCTTGACGTTGCGCTTGCGCCGGGCGGTGACGCCATAGCGCAGCCAATGCTCCTCGCGCACGATCTGCCGCGCCAGCTTATGCGCGTCGCGCTCCTCTTCCTCGAGCACGGTGTCGCGCCATTCCTCGAATTTCTCGAAACCCTGCTCCAGGCGTCGGGTGGTGCCACGGTCCAGCCAGACCATGGCGCGGGACAGGCGCTCCAGAAAGCGCCGGTCATGGCTGATGAGCACCAGCGCGCCGCGAAAGGCGTTGAGTTCACGCTCCAGCCATTCAATGGCCGGCAGGTCGAGATGGTTGGTGGGCTCATCGAGCAGCAGGATATCGGGGCGCGGTGCCAAAGCCTGGGCCAGGGCGGCGCGGCGCGCCTCGCCACCGGAAAGCCGGGCGGGCGCCTCATCGCCGCTCAGGCCGAGATCGGCGAGCAATTGCCGGGCGCGGTAGGGCTCATCGGCCGGGCCGAGGCCGGACATGACAAAGTCTTCCACCGTGGCAAAGGCGGAGAGGTCCGGCTCCTGAGCCAAATAGCGCATGGTGGCGCCAGGCTGCAGGAAGCGGGTGCCGCCATCGGCCTGGGTGGTTCCGGCAGCGATGCGCAGCAGCGAGGATTTGCCCGAGCCATTGCGGCCAACCAGCGCCAGCCTTTCGCCGGGCGAGACGCTCAGCGTCGCCCCGCGCAGCAGCGGGATGGTGCCGAAGCTGGCCTTGATGTCGGTGAGCAGAAGCAGTGGAGGTGCGGCCATAAGCGGGCTTTGCGGCGGCGGCGGCCATACGTCAACGCTTTGATCGCGCCAAAGGCGCGAAGCGGGCTGGGCAGCCAGGTGGCGGCAGATTTCGCCAATCGGCCCGTCGCGGCATAGACAGCCGGCACGGCGCTGATAGCCTCGCCACTTTCCGACGAAGGACAGGATCATGGATTTTACCGGCAAAAGAGTGGTTGTGGCAGGCGGCAGCCGCGGCATTGGGCGCAGCTGCGCCCTGGCCTTCGCGCAGGCCGGGGCCCGCGTCTCCATCTGCGCCCGCAGCGAGGGGCCGCTGCGCGAGACCCAGGCCCTGCTGGGCGCGGGTGCGCATGCAGCGGTATGCGACCTGGGCAATGGCCCGGCCGTGGCTTCCTATGTGGCCGAGGCGGCGGCGGCGCTGGGCGGCATTGATATTCTGGTGAACAACGCCTCGGGCTTCGGCTCGCAGGACACCGAGGAGGGCTGGGAGGCCAGCCTGAATGTGGATGTTCTGGCCACCACGCGGGCCAGCCGCGCCGCCGTGCCGCATATGGGCGAGGGCGGTGCGATCATCAATCTGAGCTCGATTTCGGGCTTTCGCCCCAGCCTGCGCACGCCAGCCTATGCCGCGGTGAAGGCGCTGCTGATCAATTTCACCCAGAGCCAGGCGGCCATGCTGGCGCCCAAGGGCATCCGGGTGAATGGCGTGGCGCCGGGCAGCATCGAATTCCCCGGCGGCTCGTGGGAGGCGCGCAAGAGCTCTGACCCCGCACTCTATAACCGGATTCTGGGCTCCATCCCCTTTGGCCGCCTGGGCACGCCCGAAGAGGTGGCGAATGTAGTGCTCTTCCTGGCCAGCCCGCTGGCGGCCTGGGTCACCGGTCACACCATCGTGGTGGATGGCGGGCAGTTGCTCAGCTGAGGCTTTCCAGCTTCAGCCAGAGCGGGTCCTTCAGTTTGGCCAGGAAGGCGGCATGCGCCGCCTCCGCCTCGGCCGGCACCGCAATAGGCCGGGGCGTGCGCTCACCGCGCGCCTCGGTCACCAGCACGGGGCCGGTGGTATTGCTGGCCAGGGTGAGGCCGGGCTGCCGGCCGCCGCGCAGCTCAAGATAGACCTTGGCGAGCAGCTTCACATCCAGCAGGGCGTTGTGGGTGCTGCGCTCGCTCAGGTCGATATCAAAGCGGCGGCACAGCGCATCGAGGCTATTGGGCATGCCGGGGAAGCGTTTTTTCGCCAATGCCAGCGTGTCGATCATGCGCGCAGCCGGCAGGGCGGGCCGGCCAATGCGCTTCAATTCGGCATCCAGATGCATGAAATCAAACGGCGCATTGTGGGCGATGATCGGCGCATCGGCCATGAAATCCAGCCAGGCATCCACCTGTTGGGCGAAGAGCGGCGCGTTTTCCACATCCTTACTGGTCATGCCATGGATGCGGCTGGCATCGGCGGGAATATCGCGCTCAGGGTTGAGCAGGGTGTGGAAATGCCGCCCGGTGGGCAGCAGGTTCACCAGCTCGATGGCGGCGATTTCAATGACGCGATGGCCTTCGGAGGGCTCGATGCCGGTGGTCTCGGTGTCCAGCACGATTTCGCGGCTCACGCGCGGCACTCCCTGATGATGCGGCGAATCGCCTGGTCGGCATGATGGCGGCTGAGGCCGGTGCGCACCACCACATCGGCGCGGCGGCGTTTTTCGGCATCGGGCATTTGCCGGGCGAGGATGGCGGAAAGCCGCTCGGGCGTCATGCCCGGCCGGGCCAAGACGCGGGCGCGCTGCACAGCGGCGGGGGCGGAGACCACGATCACCAGGTCGAATTCCCGCCCGCCACGGGTTTCGAACAGCAGCGGAATATCGAAGACCACCATGCGCTGGCCATCGCGCCTCGCGCGGGCGACGAAGCGGCGCTGCATGTCGCGCACCAGGGGGTGGATGATGCGCTCGAGCAGGCGCAGCGCCTCGGGCTTGCCCAGCACGGCCTGGCGCAGCGCCTCGCGGCTGACGGCGCCATTGACCACGCTGCCGGGAAAGGCGGCGGCAATGGGCGCCACCGCCCGCCCACCGCGCGCCTGCAGGGTATGCACCGCCGCATCGGCATCGAAAACCCGCACCCGGGCACGGCGAAACCCGCGCGTGGCCGTGGATTTGCCCATGCCGATACCGCCGGTGAGGCCGATGCGCTTCATAGGCGGGGGATGTCTGCGGCCACCGCGTCATGCAGCGCCTGATCCACCACCGGCTCCACGCCAAACCATAGGGCGAAGCCGGGACGCGCCTGATGCAGCAGCATGCCCAGGCCGGGCACCGCGGCCAGCCCACGGGCGCGGGCGGCGTGCAGCAGCGGCGTCTCCAGCGGCACATAAACGGCATCGGCCACCACGGCATGGGCGGGCAAGGGTGAGAGGTCTATCTCCAGCGGCGGCTGGCCGGCCATGCCCAGGCTGGTGGTATTGACCAGCAGGGCGGCGGTGGAGAGCGGCGGCACGGCGGTGGCGCGGATATTGCCACCGATGGCGCGTGCGAGTTCCTCGGCCCGCTCCGGGGTGCGGTTGACCACCACCACCTCCGGGACGCCGGCATCGAGCAGGGCGGCGACAATGGCGCGCGCGGCCCCACCGGCACCCAGCAGCACCGCAGGGCCATACTCGGGCCGCCAGGCGGGGGCGGCGGCGCGCAGGCTTTCAAGGAAGCCAAAGCCATCGGTATTGCTGCCCAGGATACGGCCATCGCGGAAGACCAAGGTATTCACCGCGCCAGCGCGCAGCGCGGAGGCATCACGCTCATCGCAGAGCGCGAAGGCGGCCTCCTTATGCGGCAGCGTGACATTGGCGCCGGCGAAGCCCGCGGCCATCACGCCGCGCAGCGCGGCCTCGAATTGGTCTGGCGGTACGGGCAGCGGCACATAGGCGCCGTCAATGCCGTATCGCTCCAGCCAGTGGCTATGCAATTGCGGGCTGCGCGAATGTCCGGCTGGCCAGCCGAAAACGCCTGCGGTGATGGCCTTGCCTGTGGTGATCCGTCCCATCGGTGCAACACACATCGCGCGGCGCGGGCGGTCAAGCATGGGGCTTACCAGCGGCTGGTGGCGGCCTCATCCTCGGCCCGGGCCTCGACCCAGCGGGTGGTGCCATCGGCGAATTCCTCGCGCTTCCAGAATGGCGCGCCGGTCTTCAGCCAATCGATCAGAAAGGCGCAGGATTCCAGCGCCGCGCTGCGATGGGCACTCGCGGTCAGAACCAGCACGATGGGCGCGCCGGGCTCCAGCCGCCCCACCCGGTGGATGATGGTGCAGCCGGTCAATGGCCAGCGGCGCTCGGCCTCGGCGGCAATGCCGGCCAGCGCCTTCTCGGTCATGCCGGGATAATGCTCCAGCACCATGGCGGCGATGCCATCATCGGCGCGGCAAATGCCCACGAAGCTGGCGATACCGCCGATATCGTCGCGGCCGGCGGAGAGGGCGGCGCTCTCCGCTGCCAGGTCGAAAACAGCCTCCTGCACGCTGATGCGCGGCATGCTCAACCCCCGGTGACGGGGGGGAAGAAGGCGATCTCGTCATTCGCCGCCACGGGCGAATCGGGCTGGGCAAATTCCTGGTTCACCGCAGCACGGATTTGCCTGGGCTGGGCAAAGGCCTCGGCATGGCCGGGGCTGCGGGCGGAAAGCCATTGCACAAGCCCCGCCACGTCCCTCACCTCGGCGGGGGGCGAAAGGACCTCTTCAGCGATCCCCACCTTCTGCCGCACCCAGGCGAAGTAGAGGATCCGCATCAATCAGCGCCCAGGCAGAATCTGTTGCGCCGGACGGCCCGGCTCCTGCAGAATCTGCACCTCGCCCGGGCGGCCGAGCAGCACACCGGACTGTCCAGCGGGCCCCATGGTGGTGCTCACGCTGCCACTGCTGCCGGTGATGGTGCGGTTGGTGCCGCCGGTATTGACCGCGCTCCCCGGCATGGTGGTTTGCGGCTGGGTGACCACCGGCGCCGAAACGGTGCTGCCCGGCGGAATATAGCCCGGCGGCGGCTCGAAGGCTGCGTCGCTGCCGCGGGCGGGACGGCGCGCCGGGCTTTCACCGCGCTGCGGCAATGGCGAATTGGCCTGGGTGCCAGGCTGGTAACCTGGAATGCCGCGCAGGGCCTCATCGGGATTGGCCAGGGTGGCGCGGGGGCCTTCCTCGGGCGGCCAGACATTGCCTTCTTCAGGCTGGAGCGGATCGAGCCCCGCATTGCCACCACCGGCACGCACCCGCTGCACGGTGGTGCTGTTGGGGATGGGGGCAGCGGTGATGCCACCGAAAGTGGACATCAGGCTCAACCCGTTCACGCTCGCGAAGCCGCGGGTGATCACGCCATCCATCTGGGTGCAGGCGCTCAGGCCGCAGGCCGAGGCCAGTATCAGTAACCGAAAAATCCGCGTCATCCGATGCCCCGCAATTCGTGCCGCTCCGCAACATGCTCTGCCTGCGCCGAAGGCTCAAGGCCGCTGGTACGTCTATGCCTTATCATTCGCCGCGTATTTCAGCCCAGCCACCCAATAATCCCAGCCGGTGATGAGCGTGAGCGCAGCGGCCCCCCATAGCATCACCTCACCAATGGCCGCCACCGGAAGCCATCCAAGGCCGATGACGCGAGCACCAGTATCGCCCGCCAGCAAGGTGCCCAGCGCGCCCATCTGGAATCCGGTCTTCCATTTGGCGAGGCGGGTGACCGGCATGCCCACGCGCAATGTCGCCAGATATTCACGCAGGCCGGAGACCAGAATCTCGCGCAGCATGATGATGATGGCGGGCAGCAGGGCGCGGTCATCCAGCCTGTCGAAGCCGACCAGCAGCATCAGCGCGGCGGCGACCAGCAGCTTATCGGCGATGGGGTCCAGCATCACGCCGAAGCCAGAGGTGATGCCGCGCTCGCGGGCGATCTTGCCGTCGAAGTAATCGGTGATGGCGGCCAGGCCGAAGACCACACAGGCCGCCATATCGCCCAGCGGGCTGCGCAGCATGACCATCGCCACCAAAAGGGGGATGGCCGCGATGCGGCTGATGGTGAGAAGGTTGGGAAGATCGAACGGCACAATATTGCTTTAGCCCAGGCTTGTGGCGTTGGTCAGCCCTTGTGGCGTTCAGATGGGATGGAAATGCTCGTGAATCCGACGAGCCAGTCCAGCCCCCACGCCCGGGCAATTGGTCAAATCGTCGATTCCCGCCTGGCGCACCCCCCGGGCAGAGCCGAAATGGTTCAGCAGGCGCCGCTTCACCGCGGCACCAACCCCGGGCACGTCATCCAATTCAGACTTCGTCAGTGCCTTGGAGCGGCCGGCGCGATGGGTGGCGGAGGCAAAGCGATGCGCCTCATCACGCAGGCGCTGCAAATAATACAGGACCGGGTCCCGCGGTGGCAGTTGGAAGGCCTCGCGTCCGGCGATATGGAACCATTCACGCCCGGCATCACGGTCCACGCCCTTGGCCACGCCGACCAGTGGAATATCCTCCAGGCCGAGTTCCGCCATCACCTCGCGGGCGATGTTCAACTGGCCCTGGCCGCCATCGATGAGCACCAGATCTGGCCATGTCTCGCCATCGCGGCCGGGGTCCTCCTTCAGCGCGCGGCCGAAGCGGCGCTCCAGCACCTCCCGCATCATGCCGAAATCATCGCCGCCCTTGGCCTCGCGAATGGCGAATTTGCGATAGGCCGATTTGAGGAAGCCGGCAGGGCCGGCCGCGATCATGGCGCCATAGGCGTTGCTGCCCATGATGTGGCTATTGTCGTAAACCTCGATGCGGGCCGGCGGCTCGGGCAGGTCGAATAGCCTGCCCACCCCCTCCAGCAGGGCGGTTTGGGCGGTGGATTCGGCCAGTTTGCGCTCCAGCGCCTCACGCGCATTGGTCTGGGCATGTTCGACGGCGGCACGCTTGTCGCCTCGCTGGGGGCGATGCAATTCCACCCGCCGCTCGGCCTTGAAGCTCAGCGCCTCGCCGATCAGGGCGGCATCATCCGGATCATGGCTGAGGAGGACTAGGGGCGGGGGCGGCAGGTCCTCGTAAAGCTGGCCGAGAAAACTGCCCAGCACTGCCTCGGGCGTGATGTCGCTCTTGGAATGGCTGAGGAAATAGGGGCGGTTGCCGTTGTTGCGGCCGCCGCGGAAGAAGAAGACCTGCACGCAGGATTGGCCCGCCGCCATGTGCAGCGCCACCACATCGGCATCGCCCACATCATCCATATTGATCCGGCTGCTGCCCTGCAGATAGGTCAGGCCCCGGATACGGTCGCGCAGGGAGGCAGCGCGCTCGAATTCCAGCGCCTCGGCCGCCTGTTCCATCTCGCGCGCCAGTTCCTTTTGGATCGAGGGTGTCTCGCCAGAGAGGAATTGCCGGGCCTGGCTGACCAGATCGGCGTAATCATCCTTGCTGATCCGCTCCACACAGGGGGCCGAGCAGCGCTTGATCTGGTAAAGCAAGCATGGCCGGTCCCGGCTGTCGAAGACCGTATCGCGGCAGGTGCGCAGCAGGAAGACGCGCTGCAGCGCGGTTATGGTCTGGTTCACCGCCCAGACGCTGGCGAAGGGGCCGAAATAGGTGGCGCCCTTGCGGCGCTCGCCCCGATGCTTGGCGACCTGCGGATAGGGGTGGTCCTCGCTGATCATCAGCCAAGGGTAGGATTTGTCGTCGCGCAGGACGATGTTGTAGCGCGGCCGCAGCTTCTTGATGAGATTGGCTTCAAGCAGCAGTGCCTCAGCCTCGGAGGCGGTGGTGATGACCTCTAGCCTGCGGGTTTCGAACACCATGCGGCGCAGCCGTTCGGGCAGGCGCGCGGTCTGGGTATAGCTGGTGACGCGTTTGCGGATGGCGCGCGCCTTGCCCACGTAAAGCGCATCGCCGCGGGCATCGAGCATGCGATAGACGCCCGGGCTGAGCGGCAGATTGGGCAGCGCGGCCTCGATCACCGCAAGCCCATTCACGGGCGCGGCATCGCCCGGCTCTGGAAGGGAGGCATCTGGATCGGGGAGCATTCCCCCTGGTGTGGCGGAATGGCGGCCTGGGCTCAAGCCCGCGGCGGCGGTGGATCAGTTCTCCACGCTTTCTGTGGATAAACCTGTGGGCATCGCCATCATATCCAACCGAATTCGGCGGATGACCGCCGATTCGCCCACCTTGCCCAAGCCTTAAGCATAAATTGTAATGCGTTGATTTTGTACGTTTTTTTGTAAGTCGCTATGATTGCAGCGTAACTTTTACATGTCTTTTGTCTGGTTTTCTAACCCAAGGTGCTGCCAAGCCAACCCGGTGGACGAATTGTGGCGAGCGCACCACAAAGAGACCAAATATTTCAATCTCTTGTCCGTTCGATAACAACGCCGACACTGGCCACATCCGGAAAAGCGTCGGGCTTTTCGATGGTGATGCGCGCCTTGATGACGCGGAAATCCAGCAAGGCGGTGGCCGCGATGGTTTCAGCGAGGGTTTCCACCAGCAGCACATGCCCCGCAGCCACCGCTGCCCGCGCGACATGAACAACGGCCTGGTAGTCCACCACCCGCTCCAGCGCATCGGGGCCAATCCCGTCCGGCGCGCTCTCATCATGCACCTCGAGTTCGACGCCGATCACCACGCGCTGCGGCGCGGCCTTCTCATGCGGATGGACACCCAAACGGGCGACGAGTTCCAACCCGCGCACAAAGACGAGGCGGGTGCGGCGGTTAACATCGGGGGCATTGATCACGCCGCGAAGGCCACATCGCGGCCAGGCCGGCGCAGCCGCTGGCCCGAATCGACAATGATCACGCTACCAGTGGTGCTGGGCGCCAACATCAGATAGGCCACCGCCTCGGCCACATCTTCGGCGGTGACGCCGCGCTCCAGGGGATTATTGACCCGGGTGCGCTGAAAATCCGCCTCGGACTGGGTGCCAGAGATCAGGGCGAGGCCTGGCGCCACGCCATTGACCCGGATGCGCGGCGCCAAGGCCATGGCCTGCATTTCCGTCATACCGGCCAGCCCGTATTTGGAGAGCGCATAGGTGAAATAATCCGGATTGGCGGCGTAGAGCCGATTATCGAGCAGATTGACCACGGCGCCATCCTCACCCTCGGGCAAACCAGCGGCAAAGCCCTGGGTCAGCAGCGCCGGTGCCAGGAGGTTCACCGCCATGTGACGGGCAAAGCGCGCCGGGTCGAAAGCGCGCGGGTTGTCGTATTCAAAGAGGCTCGCATTGTTGACCAGCCCATGCAGCCCGCCGCACAGCGCGGCGGCGCGGGCGGGCAGTGCCGCTGCGGCGGCGGCATCACCGAGATCGGCCTCAATGGTCCAGGCCCGCGGCAATTCAGCCGCCAGCGCCTTCGCATCGGCACCCGATGCATTGTGGTGCAGCACCACCCCCCAACCCGCGGCAGCCATGCGCCGGGCAATGGCGGCGCCCAGACGACGCCCAGCACCCGTCACCAGCACATTTCGAGAGGTCAGGTTCATGGTGGCGGAGCTTTCGTGGCCGGCGGGAGGCGGCATATAGGTACCGCCGAGACGGTCAAGCAAGCCCGTCATGGCCATTGATGCAGCCTGGGCCGTCCCAGCCCTGGCTGCTAGCCGCGCATGAATTCCGCGAGATGGCCGCGAATACGCTGCAACACCGTGCCGGGCTCCTCGGGCAGGGTGAAGTTCTGGCCGGTGATGGTCTCGAAGGCCTCAATATAGACTGCGGCCGTGGCGAGGATCAGCTCCTCGGGAATCTCGGGGATGTCGTCATGGTAGGGGTCGCAGCGCGCGGCCACCCAATTGCGGACGAAATCCTTATCAAAGCTCTCCGGCCGCTCGGATGCCTCGAAGCGGGGCTGATAGCTCGATGCGCGCCAATAGCGGCTGCTGTCGGGGGTGTGGATTTCATCGGCCAGGATGATGCGGCCCGCGGCATCGGTGCCGAACTCGTATTTGGTATCGACCAGAATAAGCCCATTGCGCGCCGCAATCTGCTGCCCACGGGCGAAAAGCGCGAAGGCATAGGCGCTGAGCTGCTCCCATTGCACCGGGGTGACCAAATTCTGCTCCAGAATCTCGGCCGGCGTCAGTGGCGCGTCATGCCCGCCATGGAAGGCCTTGCTGGTGGGGGTGATAATGGGCTGCGGCAGGCGCTGGTTGTCGCGCAGGCCATCGGGCAGGGTATGGCCATACATCTGCCGCTGGCCGGCCTTGTAGAGGGTGAGCACCGATGTGCCGGTGCTGCCCGCCAGATAGTCCCGCACCACAATCTCCACCGGCAGGATGTCCAGACGCTGGCCCACCACCACATTGGGGTCGGGGTAGGAGAGCACGTGGTTGGGGCATAGATCGGCAGTCTGCTCGAACCAGAACCGCGCCGTTTGCGTCAGCACCTGGCCCTTGAAGGGGACAGCGCAGAGAATACGGTCAAAGGCGCTGAGCCTATCGGTGGCGATGATGATCCGACGGCCATCCGGCAGGTCGTAATTGTCGCGCACCTTGCCGCTGTAATGGTTCGGCAATTCGGCGATGGTGGCATCGGGCAACAGCTTCGCCGCCCGGCGGAGGGTTTCGATATCCATTAGGCGTATTGCATCCTCCGCGCACGGCCCCGCGCATCCTGCCAGACCGTCACCACAACGGCGAGGGCAAGGCTGGCACTGGCAAGGAGAAACAATGTCTCGGGTTGCCCATGATCCAGCAGCCAGCCAAAGAGTGGCGGGCCGAAGACCCCACCGATAGAAAACCCGGTGCTGACCACGCCGAACATTGCGCCCGCCTGACCAGGCGGGGCGGCCGCGCGCACCAGCATATCACGCGATGGCATGATCAGGCCGGAGAGAAATCCAGCCAGGCCCATGGTCGCCACCAGCGGCACGAGGCCCATGGGCACTGTGCCACCCAGCAGGATCAGCAGCCCCGAGGCACCCAGACCACCAGCCGCCACCAGGCCATGGCGTCGGGTGCGGTCAGCCACATGGCCACCGGCCAGCACGCCCAGCGCGCTCATGGTCAGCCAGGCCGTCAGCGCCGTATTGCCAGCCGCCAAGGAAAGACCCGAAAGCCCGTTCCAGGCCGAGACGCCAAAACC
Source organism: Rhodovarius sp. (assembly GCF_040399605.1). Taxonomy (NCBI): domain Bacteria; kingdom Pseudomonadati; phylum Pseudomonadota; class Alphaproteobacteria; order Acetobacterales; family Roseomonadaceae; genus Rhodovarius; species Rhodovarius sp. The sequence goes on from NZ_JBBARU010000004.1 coordinate 18,245, forward strand.
CTGCACAGCGGCACTGGAAAGCGCGAGGAGGACAAAGAAGCCGATCAGCAGCACCACCGTGAAGCTGATGATCCTGGGGCCACCCGGTGCCGCTTTGGCGCGAGGCGGCGGCACACGCTCGGCCAGTGCCTCGCGCAGGATGGGCAGCGCCGCCACAGGCCCCAGCAACCCGGCGATGATCAATGCCCCTCGCAGGCCAAAGCCCCAGGCCAGGGCCAGCATCAGGGCGGGTGCCACAGCGCTGCCGGCATAGCCGGCGAAGGTATGGATGGAAAACGCCCGACCCACCCGCGCCTCACCAATGGCACTGCCCAGGATCGCGTAATCGGCCGGATGATAAACGGCATTGGCCAGCCCGGCCATGGCGACGGCCACCAGCAGCGCGGGGTAGCTATTGCCAATGCCGGCCAGGATGAAGGCCATCCCGCCCAGGCACAGCCCCGCTACCAGAACACGCCGCGCGCCAATGCGGTCCACCAGAAAACCCATCGGCGCCTGGGTCAGGGCTGTCACCACATTCAGCACGGTGATGGCCAGACCAAGCTCGAGAAAGCTCACCCCCATGCTGTCACGCAGCAAGGGAAAGAGCGGCGGCAGCACCAGCAGATGCAAATGGCTGATGAAATGCGCCCCGGATATCGAGAGCAGGACGCGCTTTTCGCTGGCTTCGAACATTCTCAATGCGCCTCCGCCCAGGATCGGCCTTGGCCGACCTCGACCAGCAGGGGCACGCGCAGCATGGCCACATTCTGCATGGTGTCGCGCAGCACGCGGCCTGTTGCCTCCATTTCGGTCTCGGGCACCTCAAGAACCAATTCGTCATGCACCTGCAGCAGCATGCGGGCCTTCAGGCCGGCATCGGCCAGGGCGCGCGGCACCCGCACCATGGCGCGCTTGATCACCTCAGCCGCGCCGCCCTGGAAGGGGGCATTGATCGCCTGACGCTCGGCGCCAGACCGCAGAATGGGGTCTTTCGCGGCAATATTGGCGATCCAGAGCTTGCGGCCGAAGGGGCTGAGCACATAGCCCAGCGTCTTCGCCTCCTGCTTCAGGCGATCCATCTCGGCGCGGATGCCGGGGTATTTCTGGAAATAGGCATCGATGATCCCGCGGGCCTCGCCCGGCCCGATACCAAGCTGGGCGGCGAGGCCAAAGGCGCTCATGCCATAGATGATGCCGAAATTGATCGCTTTCGCCCGGCGTCTTGCCTCACGGTCCACCCCATCGAGCGGCAGGCCGAAAATATCGGCCGCGGTGCGGGAATGGATGTCCAGGCCCTGGGCGAAGGCGTCTCGCAGTGTCGGTACATCGGCCATATGGGCGAGCAGGCGCAACTCGATCTGAGAATAATCCGCGCTCATGAGCAGATGACCGCGCTCGGCCACGAAGGCCTGACGGATGCGCATGCCCTCCTTGGTGCGGATGGGGATGTTCTGCAGGTTTGGCTCATTGGAGGAGAGCCGGCCGGTGCTGGTCACCGCCATGGCGAAATCGGTGTGGATGCGGCCATCCACCGCCAATTGCGCGGTGAGCCCCTCAACATAGGTGGATTTCAGCTTGGCCAGCTGGCGGTGTTCCATCACCACCTTTGGCAGTTCAGCGCCTTGCGCGGCCAGCTCCTCCAGCACCTTGGCATCGGTGGACCAGGCGCCGGTCTTGCCCTTCTTGCCGCCCTTCAGGCCCATCTCATCGAACAGGATTTCGCCCAATTGCTTCGGGCTGGCCACATTGAAGGCGCGGCCGGCCACCCTGTGCGCCTCTGCCTCCAGCACCACCAGGCGCTCAGTAAAATCCTGGCCGATACGGGCCAACTCGGCGCCATCGACCTTGATGCCGGCGGTCTCCATCGCGGCCAGCACCGGTATCATGCGGCGCTCCACCTGCTCATAGAGCGCCAGGGCCTGCGCCTCGCGCAGCATGGGGCGCAGCTTCTGCCAGAGGCGCAACGTCACATCCGCATCCTCGGCGGCATAGGCTGTGGCGCGGTCCAGGGGCACGCGGTCGAAGGTGATGCGGCCCTTGCCGGTGCCGGTCACGCTGTCGAAGGAGATGGGCGCGTGGTTGAGGTGCTGCTGGGCCAGGAAATCCATGCCCTGCCCGTGCCGGCCGGCATCCATGCTGTAGGAGATCAGCATTGTGTCATCGATGGGTGCGATGGCGACGGCGCCATTCTCCGGCCGGGCCATCACCTCGATATCGTATTTTGCATTGTGCAGAATTTTCAGCACCGCAGGGTCGGTCAACACCGGACGCAGGATGGCCAGGGCGGCATCCTGCGACAATTGCTCGGGCGGCGGGCCGCTCAGCATGTCGCCGCCGCCATGGCGCAGCGGCAGATAGGCGGCACGGCCGGGTGCTGTGGCAAGCGCAATGCCCACCAGCCTGGCATTGAGTGCATCGAGGCTGTCGGTCTCGGTGTCGAAGCCCAAAATGCCATCCATGCCAGCGAGGAAGCCGCGCAGCCCGGCCTCGGTGGTGATGGTCTCATAGGGGCCAAAGGCGATATCGCCCTCGGCGGCCGGCACCATGGCGGGGGCTGCCACCATGGCGGGGATGGAGGCCTTGGCATCGCCCAGGCCCAGCCGCGACAAAAGACTGCGAAAGCCCTGCGCCTGGAAGAAGCCGGCAAGCCGCGCGGGTTCGGGCGAGCGGGCCAGCAGCGTTTCGATCGCCGCCGGCAGCGGCGCCTTGTCATCAAGCTGCACCAGCCGGCGCGATATTCGCGCCTTCTCGGCATTCTCGATCAGCGCCTCGCGCCGCTTGGGTTGTTTGATTTCGCCGGCGCGGGCGAGCAGCGTCTCGAGGTCACCATATTCGTTGATGAGCTGGGCTGCGGTTTTGATGCCGATGCCGGGCACGCCGGGCACATTGTCGGTGGCGTCGCCGGCCAGGGCCTGCACCTCCACCACCTTGTCCGGTGTCACGCCGAATTTCTCGAAAACCTCAGGCTCACGGATCGGCTTCTGCTTGATCGGGTCTAGCATGATCACGCTGGCGCGGATCAACTGCATCAGGTCCTTGTCGGAGCTGACGATGGTGGTGCGCCCACCCGCCTCCTCCATCGCCCTTGCATAGGCGGCGATCAGGTCATCAGCCTCGAAGCCCGGCAATTCCAGCCGCGCCACGCCGAAGGCATCGGTGGCCTCACGGATCAGGGCGAATTGCGGGATGAGTTCCTCCGGCGGGTCCGGCCGGTGTGCCTTGTATTGCGGATAAAACTCATTGCGGAAGGTCACCCGCGCGGTGTCGAAGACGACGGCGATATGGCTCGCCGAATGCGCCTCCAGAAACCGCGAGAGAATCTGGCAGAAGCCGAAGACCGCATTGACATGAATCCCATCCGGCCGCGTCATCGGCGGCAGCGCGTGATAGGCCCGGAAAATATAGCCCGAGCCATCGATCAGGATGAGATGCTTATCCTCGCTCATCGCGGCGCGTGGCTCCTGCGGCAATGGCGCATCCTAATGCTCCCCGCCATGCCCCGCATGCGGTTCCAGCCGGAAGGTGCGGCTGCAATAGGGGCAGGTCACCTGGGTATCCTCGATGCGCAGCATCACCAGCGGGTGGCCCAGCGCGCCGCCGCCGCCATCGCAGGCCACGCTGCGCGAATGCGCAGGCAGAATGTCTTCCGGCGTGACGCCGGGGGTGAGTTTGGGGCCGTAGCCGGTCATTTGCGGGTCGCGCATGGGGGCCTCGTGCTGTCGAGCCCCCGGCATAGCCGGAACTGCGGGGCTGGACCATGGGCCGGGCACCCCATATCGCAAGGTGATGTTCCCCTCCCGCATATTTCGTCGCCTCCCGCCATGGCTGCTTGTGGCATTGCTGCTGTCAGGCTGCGCGCGCCAAATCATTCCAGCCGGGCCGAGCACGCGGGATGCCGCGATCGAGGCCTTCACCCCACCGCCACCGATAGAGCGCCTGAGCCACTGGGCCCTGGTGCCGCCACCGCCACCGCTCCTGCCCGCCGGCCCCGCACCGGCTGAGGCGCTGATGATGGAGGATGGCACGGCCCTCGCCTTGCGGGTCTGGCGGCCGGAGGGCCCGCCCCGCGCCGTGCTGCTGGTGCTGCATGGCTTTGGCGATCATGGCGGCAATTCCCTTATCGAAGGCGCGCCGTTGCTCAATGCCGGCGGCGTGCTGGTCTATGCCTATGACCAGCGCGGCTTTGGCTATTCCCGCCATCGCGGCATCTGGCCTGGGGTGGAGACATTGGTGGCCGATGCCCGCGCGGCGGCGCGGCTGATCGCGGCGAGGCACCCGGGCCTGCCGCTTTTCATGCTGGGCGAGAGCATGGGCGGCGCCATCACCGCCGTAGCCGGGACGCAAGCGCTGCCGGTGCAAGGCTATATCCTCTCAGCGCCCGCGGTGCTCGGCCGTAGCATTTTGCCGGCCATCGCCACGCTGCTGCTCGATGGCATGGTCGCCGCCATGCCGGCCTTGGCGATGCCCGCTATCGCCGGTGGTCGCGCGGCCAGCGACAACCGGGCCGCGCTGCTGCGCTTCGGCCGCGACCCGCTGACCATCCATGAGGCCAGGCTCGACCTGGTGGCGGGTGTGCTGGACAGCATGGATGCTGCGGTGGCCGCCCTGCCCCATTGCTGCCTGGCGCCCAGCCTGATCCTGACCGGCGGGCGGGATGAGGTGATCCCCGGCCGCTTCGCCAGGCGGGTGTTGCGCGGCCTGCCCCATCGCGCGGAACAGCGCATCCTGCATTACCCGGATGGCTGGCACCTGCTGCTGCGCGATACGGTGCGCCAGCGTGTTGCGGCGGATATCCTGGCCTGGATGGACAATCCTGCCGCACCCCTGGCCGCAGAGGCCGCGGCAGCCGATTGGCTACGCTGAGAGGCCATCCATGAGGATGGGCGCCGGCCGGCCGGCGATGAGATCGGCGATGATGGCCGCGCTGCCCATGGCCAGGGTAAAGCCCAGCGAGCCCTGACCCAGGTTGAGATGCAGGTTAGGCCAGCGCGCGGTTGGCCCCAGCATGGGCAGGCCGGTGGGCGTGGCCGGGCGCATGCCGGTCCAGGGGCGCAATTCCTGCCAATGGCTGGCCTGGGGGAAGGTGGCCCGGGCCTGGCGCAGCAAGGTGTCGAGCCGACGATTGTCGAAGCGCGTATCGAGGCCGACCACATCGGCCATGCCAGCCACCCGCAAACTTTCCCCCAGCCGGGCATAGACCACCTTGGCCGCAACATCGGTGATGGAGATATCGGGCGCGAGGCCGGTGATGGGCAGGGTGAAGGAATAGCCCTTAAGCGGCTGGATCGGCAGGTCCACGCCAATGGGCGACGCCAAGGCCCGCGCGCCATTGCCCAGCGCCAGGACAAAGGCATCGGCCTCATGCACGCCCTGCGCGGTGGCGGCGCCCACCACCCGGCCGCCTGCGGTCAGCAATTGCGTCACCCGGGTGCCAAAGTGGAACGCCACATCAAAATTCGAGCGGCGCAGCACCTGCTCGAGACCCAGGCAGAAGAGATGGCAGTCACCGGCCTCCTCGCTGGGCGTATGAATGCCGCCAACGAGGCGGCTGCTGATATGACCAAGGGCAGGCTCAAGCGCCAGGCATTCGGCGGCGGTGAGGGCGTGCTGCTCGCTGCCCAGAGCGGCCTGGGTGGCCATTTGCCGTTTGGCGCCCTCAAGCCCCGCATGGTCCGAATAGACCACCAGCTTGCCGGAGCGGGCGAAGGCAAACTCGAGTTCCTCCCGCGCCAGGAGGGCATGCAACGCGTCCCGCGAGAGATAGGCCAGGCGCAGCAGGGCCGCCGTGGTGCGGGCCGATGTGGCTCCATTGCAGGCCCGCAGAAACGCCAGCAGCCACAGCGCCTGGGCACGGGTGAAATCGGGCCGGAAGCGCATGGGGCCATCGGCATCGAGCAGCCAGCCGGGGATTTTGCCCATCACGCCAGCGCCGGCGAAGGGCGCGACATAGCTGTAGGAAAGCTGCCCGCCATTGGCGCGGCTGGTGGCAAGGCCCGGTTTGACCTCGCCCTCCAGCACCGTCACGCTATGGCCCTCGCGCGCCAGGCTATAGGCAGTGGCGAGGCCGACAACGCCGGCCCCGAGTACAATGATCCGCATTCGCTGCCTTGTTGATCGCCTTTGCGCCTGGGGCGATGAACCACGGTCGCGGCAAAACGGTCAAGCAGGCGGGCGGCGGTCAAGGAGAATTCGGCGCGATCGCCGCCTGATCGCTACATCACCAGTGCCAGCCAGAGCGGCAGGGTGACCACGGCGAGAGCGTGCTCAGTGCTGGTGATGGCCGCCATCAGCGGCGCATCGCCCCCCATCGCGCGGGCCATGACATAGCTCGTGGCCGCCGTCGGCAGGGCCATGAACAGCACGGCCACGGCGGTGGACAGCGCATCGAGCCCCAGCAGGTGAGCGCCGGCCCAGGTCAGCGCCGGCATGACGCCCAGCTTGAGCAGGGCGGTGGCCATTTGCAGCGCGAAACGGTCCCGCAGGGCGCCAATCGACAATGCCGCCCCCACCGCCAGCAGGCCGAGCGCGACCGAGGCCTGACCCAGGCTGCGGGCAAGCGGCGCCAGCCCATGCGGCAGCCCGCCCAGCAGCGCGACGCAAAAGCCAAGCGCACAGCCGATGATCAGCGGGTTCAGCACGACCTGCCGCAGCACCAGCCAGGGCCGCAGCCGCCCGGGGCGGCCCATGGCGAAGGCCGTCGTCGTCACCGCCTGAACGAAAGGCACGATCATGCCGGTGGCGACCCCACCCAGCGCCAGGCCAGGCCCGCCGAATATCGCACCGGTAATCGCGAAGCCGATAAGGTTATTGAAGCGGATGCCGCCCATCAGCACCGATGTCATCGCCATATGCGGCTGGCGAAAGGCGCGGGCGAGCAGCACGGAGAGCACGGTGCCGATGGCCAGGCTGCCCCAGATCGCCGTCATGATGCCAAAAATGGGCAGGCGGCCCAATTCCACCGCGCCAATCGCCACCACCAGCAGGCAGGGCAGCAGCACCCAGAAGATCAGCCGCTCAATACCAGCCCAGACTGCATCCTCCCGCAGCAGGCTGCGGCGCAGCCAGGCCCCCAGCAGCAAGAGGCCAAAGGCAGGGACGAAAGCGTCGAGATAGGCGTTCAGCATCTCAGGCCCAGAGAGGATATCACAGGACTCAGCCGAGCATGCCACCGCCCTGGCCAACCCCGCCCAGCGGTGAAGCGGGAACAGCCCTGCGCCGGGCCTGCGCCGCCAAATCCTGCAGGCAAGCCGCCTCCGTGCGCTGAGCGAAGCCGCCGGCGCGGGCCTGCACATAGGCCACCCGCAGACCATCCGTGCCAGGGTAGAACATCACATCGAGTTGGCAGCCGGCGGAGGAATACAGCCAAATGGCGGCCGGCCCTTCGGCGCGGCGCAACGCCGGCTCGCCCAGCCAGGCCAGAATACGCTCCGGGGGGCTGCCGGCGAAAGCGGCGGCATGGCTGGGCATCGCCGCAGCCGGGGCGAAGGCGGCGACAGGGGTCTCGCCCGCCGGCGGCATGCTCTCGGTGCGCAACGGCTGGATTCTGGCCGGCTCGCGCGGGTTCGGCGCTGCGGGGGGGAGCGAAGCCGACAGAACGGCCAGGCTGGCGCGACCATCGGCGAGCGCCTGTTCGGCCACTGCACTCACATCCGGCGCAGGCGCGCAGCCCAAGGTACCCATTGACCAAATCAGCCAGGCGAATGGACTGCGGGCCACGCGCGCGCCCCCCGGGCTCAAACGTGCCGGCGGTGGCCGGCATGGGTTGAATCTCGCCTCAGACGACCGGAGCGGGGCGTGAAGGCGCAGGCGCGGCAGGCGATGTCGGCATCGAGCCCTCGGTGAGCATTTCCATCCGGCCGGTGAGCTGCCCGCCATCCTCCACGGTCAGTCGCTTGCAGCGCGCAATACCATTGACCTTGCCGGTGGCACGAATGACCAGATTGCCGCGTGCGGTCAGCGTGCCGTCAAACAGGCCGCCGATCTCAGCATCCTCAACCTGCACCTCGCCACGGAAGACGCCGGTGGCGCCAATCGACAATTCGGCTGCATTGAGCATCTCGCTCTCCACCGTGCCCTCGACCACCAGCCTCTCGCAATCACTGAGGGTGCCCTGAACGCTGATACCCTTGCCGACGGTCAGCGTGCGGCGATCCCCGACCATGGGGGCGGTCTGCTGTGGGCGGGCGGGCACGCCCACGCCGGCGGCCGGGCCCGTGGGCCGCTGCGCCAGGGCATTCGGCGCAGGGGCTGCGGCAGGCTTCATGGACTGGCTCATGTAATTTTCCTTTGGCACTGCGGGCGGCGATGACGGCTGATTGGACATGCTGGCAGAGCGGGAAGGCACTGCAACATCAGTATCGCGGTCGGCGCCGTGCATCTGCGATTCCGCAGATGGCACCGGCTCGTCCTTCTTACGTCCGAAAATGGCCATGGGTGCCCCCTTCTACTCAGTCGTGGTTCGAATACGCCTTACCGCCCGGCCGAGTGGGCGACAATTGCCGCGGCCGGCTTATCCCCGAAAATTGTCCACAGCCTGATTGCGAGGATATTTCGATATCGATCCTATTTGCGCGTCAATTCCTGGCATGGACGGGTCCGCGCCGCCCGGCTAAGCCGCCCCCGCAAACAGGATAGCGACATGACACAAGCGACACTCGACATTTTGGGCATAGGCAACGCCATCGTGGACGTGCTGTCGCGCGCCGATGATTCCTTTCTGGCCGAGCGCGGCCTGAACAAGGGCGGCATGGCGCTCATCGACGCCGAGCAGGCCGAGGCGCTGTACAAAGCGATGGGCCCCGGCGTGGAAAGCAGCGGCGGGTCGGTTGCCAATAGCTGTGCCGTGGCGGCCGGGCTGGGCGCGCGGGTGGGCTTTCTGGGCAAGGTTGCCAATGATGGGCTGGGCGAGGTTTTCGGCCATGATATCCGCGCGGCCGGGGTGCATTTCCCCACCGCCCCGCTGCTGGGCGGGGCGCCGACAGCGCGCTGCCTCATCCTCGTCTCGCCCGATGCGCAACGCACGATGAACACTTTTCTCGGTGCCTGCGTCACCTTCGGTGAGGATGACGTGGACCCGGCCGAGGTCGCCCGCGCCCAGGTCATCTATCTGGAGGGTTACCTCTATGACCCACCGGCGGCACAGGCTGCCTTCCGCGCCGCCGCCTCCGCCGCGCATGCCGCAGGCCGCAAAGTGGCGCTCTCGCTCTCCGATGCCTTCTGCGTCGGCCGCCACCGCGCGGCGTTCCGCGCCTTCGTGCGCGAGGAGACGGATATTCTCTTCGCCAATGAGGCGGAATTGTTGAGCCTGTATGAGACTGAGGATTTCGCCGCCGCCGTGGCACAGGTTCGTACCGAGGTGGCCATCGCCGCACTGACGCGCAGCGAGAAGGGCAGCATGATCGTGGCTGGCGATGCCACATATGAGGTGGCGGCAGTGCCAACCCAGGTGGTGGACACCACAGGCGCGGGCGATGCCTATGCCGCAGGCTTCCTGGCCGCCCATACCAAGGGGCTGAGCCTGGCCGAGGCCGGCCGCTGGGGCAGCGTTTGCGCCGCCGAAGTGATCAGCCATTTCGGCGCCAGGCCGCAGGCGGATATGAAAGCCCTGGTGGGAGGCTGAGGGTGCCGCGCAGGCTTCTTCTCCTCTCCTCCATTCTGCTCGGCCTGCCCGCCATGGCGATGGCGCAAAGCGCCACCAATTGGGTGCCCGAGCAGAATCGCGGTGCGGCCGAGGCCGATGCAGCGGGCATTAATGACGTGATCGGCCTGCTCAACGCCGCGTTGACCGCGATTCGGGCCAATCGCCGCAGCCAGGCGGTGGAATTCATGGAAAGGGCAGAGGCCCGCCTGCTGACCCGCAGCACCCCCGTGCTGCAGGCGGGCAGCCCGGTGCAGGGCGGGATTGTGGGGCGGATTGGCAATGCCCGCCGCGCCGCCCTGGCGGAGAATAACGTGCTCGCCCGAAAGGAGATTGCGGCAGCGCTGGCCGCACTCAACCGCCCCCGCCCAGCCGGGCGGTAACGCGGCCAAAGCTGCGCGGTCAGACCCGCAATGTTCCAGCCCGGGCGGCCGCGTAGCGCGCATTGATCGCGGGCCAATTCAACACGTTCCACCAGGAATTCAGGTAGTCAGCCCGGCGATTTTGATAGCGTAGGTAGTAGGCGTGCTCCCACACATCATTGCCCATCAACACCCGCATGCCCTCCATCAGCGGGGTATCCTGGTTCGGCCGGGTGGTGATGGCGAGTTGGCCAGCAGGGGTGACAGTGACGAAAACCCAGCCCGAGCCGAAGACGCGGGCACCGGCTGCATTGAAATCGGCGCGGAATTTTTCTGCCCCGCCCAGATCACGCGTGATGGCCTCGGCCAGCTCGCCCGAGGGCGCACCATCTTGGCCGCCCATGATGGCCCAGAACATGGAATGATTGGCATGGCCGCCGCCATTGTTGCGCAGCGCCGTGCGAATCGCCTCGGGCGCGCGGCCGAGATCCATCAGCAACTCATCCAATGGCAGGGCGGAGAGCGCGGCCTTGCCGTTCAGCGCCGCATTCAGCCCGGCCACCTGGGCGGCGTGGTGGCGGCCATGATGCAGTTCCATGGTCATCGCGTCGATCGCCGCCTCATTGGCATTGAAGCCATAGGGCAATGCAGGGAGGCTATGCGGCCCGCTGGCGGCAGGCTGCGCCCAGACCCGGCGCGGAGCGGCGGCAGCCAGCATGGCCAGGCCCGCAGCGCCCAGCATCAGGCTGCGGCGCGAGATTTGCGACATGGTGCGTGCTCCAATGTGAGGCGGGGTGATAACACAAAAGGGGCCGATGATGCGGCGCATCAGGATGGCCGGGTTTCAGCCCGGCGGGCTTGGTGTTAACCGCGAGGCGAAGCGAGGAGAAACGCCGCATGTCCGAACCCAACCTGATCATGGCGCGCGAGGGCGCGGCCGGAACGCTGCTGATGAACCGCGTCAAGGCGCTCAATGCGCTGACGCTGGAGATGATCCGCGATTTCCAGCATGCGCTGGACAGTTGGAAGGCCGACCCGGCGGTGAAACTCGTGCTGCTGGAGGGGGCGGGCGGCCGCGCCTTTTGTGCCGGCGGCGATGTGCGGGCCGTGCGTGAGGCCGCACTCGCCGGTGACCGCGCGCCGGTCGCTGCCTTTTTCACCGAGGAATATGCGGTGAATGAGGGCATCGCCAATTTCGGCAAGCCATGGGTGTCGCTGATCGATGGCGTCTGCATGGGCGGTGGGATTGGCCTGGCCGTCCATCATGGCCCGCAGGTGGTGACCGAGAATGCCCTGCTGGCAATGCCCGAGACGGCCATCGCCCTTTTCCCCGATGTCGGCACCAGCCATGTGCTGCCCCGGCTGCCGGGCGCCATTGGCCATTGGCTGGCACTCACCGGAGCGCGGCTGCGCGGCGCGGATGCGGTGCATGCGGGGCTTGCCACACACTATGTGCCGGCTGCGAAGCTTGCCGCCCTGCGCGCGGCGCTGGTGGAAAGCGGCGATGTCGCGGTGCTGGCGCAATTCGCCGAGAGCCCGCCAGCGGGCAGCTTCGCTGTCCATCGCGCCCTGATCGACCATGCCTTCAGCCAGCCGAGCGTGCTGGCCATTATTGCGGCGCTGGAAGCCGATGGCAGCGATTGGGCCATGCAACAGGTGGCCACGCTGCGCAAAATGTCCCCCACCAGCCTTTGCGTATCGCTGGAGTTGCTGCGCCGTGGCGCCGGCATGAACCTGCGCCAATGCCTCGATGAGGAACTGGTGCTGACCGGCAGCGTGGTGCATGGCCACCCCGATTTCTGCGAGGGCGTGCGCAGCGTTCTGGTGGATAAGGGCAGCACCGCAAACTGGCAGCCCGCAACACTCGAGCAGGTGGACCCCGCCGCCATCACGGCCATGTTCAGCCGCGCGGGATAGGCACGCCCTTTTCATCCTTGGCGGTGCGGATGGTCTGCAAGGTCATCACCCGCGCCACCATGGATGCGCCGGTCAGACGGCCGGTCAGTTCATTTTCATGCGCGGTGTCGCGCGCCACCAGGCGGAGCAGGAAATCGCCGCCGCCGCGAATCATGTGGCATTCGCGCACCTCGGGCCAGGCATTCACCAGCGCCTCGAAGCCATCGAGCATCGCCTGCTTCTGGGTCTCCAGCCCGACCAGGGCGAAGAAGGTGATCTCAAAGCCCAAAGGCTCGGGCGCCACATCGGCGTGGTAGCCGCGGATGATGCCCAACTCCTCCAAACGGCGCATCCGGCGCAGGCAGGGCGGCGCCGAAAGGCCAACCCGGCGCGCCAATTCGACATTGGTGATGCGGCCATCACGCTGCAACTCGGCCAGGATATGGCGGTCTACATCATCGAGCTCGTCTTCGGTGGCGTCTGGCATCGTGTTCCGTATTTCGTTGCGCCTGGGCGCGTGTACGCGCAATATCCTGTCTTATGTAAGGCACATCAAGCCAATGCGGCGTAAAGACCATTTCCTATCTTGCAGCGGGGGGTGGGCGAACCGAATATCATGCATGAACGACCCGTTATATTGGATTCGCCCGTGCCCATGATGCATTCCACGCCGCTACTCGTGATCGGCGCCGGCCCGGCCGGCTATACGGCTGCCATCTATGCGGCGCGTGCGAGCATGAGCCCCATGCTGGTGGCCGGCATGCAGCCTGGCGGGCAGCTCACCATCACGACCGATGTGGAAAACTACCCAGGCTTTGCCGATGCCATTCAGGGCCCCTGGCTGATGGAGCAGATGCGCGCGCAGGCCGAGCATGTGGGCACCAGCATGTTCCATGACGTGATCACCTCGGTCGATTGCTCCAGCCGGCCCTTCCGATGCGAGGCCGATAGCGGCGATGTATTCATGGCCCAGACCGTGGTGATTGCCACCGGCGCGCAGGCGCGCTGGCTTGGCATTCCGGGCGAGCAGGCGCTGTCGGGCTTTGGGGTCTCGGCCTGCGCCACCTGTGATGGGTTCTTCTTTCGCGGCAAGAAGGTGGCCGTAATTGGCGGCGGCAATTCCGCCACTGAGGAGGCACTCTACCTGTCCAACCTCGCCGCCCATGTTACCCTCATCCATCGGCGGGACAGCCTCAAGAGCGAAAAAATCCTACAGCAGCGCCTCTTCGCCAAGGAGAACATCACCTGCCTATGGGACACCGCGGTAGAGGAAGCCCTGCCCGATGACGGCAAACGCCCGGCCCTGCGCGCATTGAAGCTGCGCAATACCCGCACCGGCGCCATCAGCGAGATGGCCATTGATGGCATGTTCGTCGCCATTGGCCACGACCCTGCCACGGCCATCTTCAAAGGCCAGGTGGCGATGGATGAGGGCGGCTACATCATCACCGAGCCCGGCAGCACCCGCACATCGGTGCCCGGTGTCTTCGCCGCCGGCGATGTGCAGGATCATATCTACCGCCAGGCGGTGACCGCGGCGGGCACCGGTTGCATGGCAGCACTCGATGCAGAGCGCTTCCTGGCCGCGACCCATAGCGCCGAAAGACAGGCTGCATAATGCCGCTCGATTGGGACAAGCTGCGGGTGTTTCACGCCGTGGCCGAAGCCGGCTCCTTCACCCATGCGGGGGAGAGCCTGAACCTCAGCCAATCCGCCGTATCGCGGCAGATTCAGGCGCTGGAGGAATCGCTCTCCGTGCCGCTGTTCCACCGCCATGCGCGCGGGCTCATCCTCACCGAGAGTGGCGAGACGCTGAACCGCACGGTGCGTGATGTCTTTGCCAAGCTGGCCATGACCGAGGCGCTGCTGACCGAGGGGCGGGAGCGCGCGGCGGGGCGGCTGAAGATCACCACCACCACTGGCTTTGGCAGCGCATGGCTGGCGCCGCGGCTGCACCGCTTCCTCGAACTGCATCCCGAGGTCAGCGTCTCGGTCCTGCTCGATGATGCCGATCTTGATCTGGCGATGCGCGAGGCCGATGTCGCGATTCGCATGCATCCGCCCAAGCAGCCCGATCTGGTCCAGCGCCATATCGCCAGCTTCGGCTGGAAGGTTTACGGCTCGGTCGAGTATCTCAAGCAGCATGGAATGCCCACGCGGGCGGAGGATCTTGACGCGCATCGCCTGGTGGTCTGGGGCGACTACCGGCCACCGGTCGAAGAAATCAATTGGCTCGCCGAGGTGGGCCGCCGCAATGGCAGCCCCCGCCGCGCCGCTGTGGAGGTGAATAGTCTAACCGGCATGCTGCGCGCGGTGCAATCGGGCCTCGGCCTCGCCGCTTTGCCGGATTATATCGGCACCGATCTCGCGGGGCTGGTGCAGGTGCTGCCGGACCTCAAGCCACCCAGGGTGAATGCGTATTTCGTCTATCCCGAGGAGATGCGCAATTCGAAGCGGGTGGCGGTGTTCCGCGATTTTCTAGTGGCTGAACTGGCCAATAGCACCGTCTGAGCGCCACTGGCACAGGTGCATGGAGGGGGCGTGAACTTGCCTCAACCACAGGCGCCACGGCCACCGATAACAAGCCTCACGATACCCGGTTTTTTGACCGTAGACAGATTTGCCAAAGGCAAAGCCCTGCAACCGCCAGCCCCAGCATGACAACCGCCAGGGCATGCGCCTCTGGCGTGGCGCCCATGCGCAGCTGGCTGAACAGCAGCAGCGGCAGGGTGGTCGCCCCCGGCCCGCTGGTGAAGCTCGCCAAGACCACATCATCGAAGGAGAGCAAAAACGCCAAACCCCAGCCCGCTGCCAGCGAAGGGGCGATCAATGGCAAGGTGATGGTGCGAAACACCGTGGCGGCATTGGCGCCGAGATCCGCTGCCGCGTCTTCTAGAAGCGGGCCCATCGAGGCCAGCCGGCCCTGCACCACCACCGCCACATAGGCGGCACCAAGGCTGGCATGGGCCAGCAAAAGGGTGAGCACTCCCCTGCCCTGGGGCCAGCCGGTTAGCCGTTCCAGCGCCACGAAGAGCAGCAGCAGCGCAAGGCCGCTCACCACCTCGGGCAGCACCAGCGGCGCGGCCGCCAGGGCGCCAAACACCGCGCGGCCGCGAAATGCCCCCTGCCGCGCCAGCACCCAACCCATCGCACCGCCAGCCAGCATCGCCAGCGTCGCAGCGCCACCCGCCACCAGCACAGAGAGTGAAGCGGCCTCCAACAGCCTCGCATTGCCGGCCAGGGCCACGAACCACCGCCAGGAAAAGCCGCCCCAGACGAAAGGCTGCCGCGCATCGGAAAAGGCAAAACCCGCCATCAGCAGCACCGGCGCCCAGAGAAAGCCAAGCCCCAGCCAGAGCACCACCCGGCTCATCAGCGCCGCCCCAGACGCTGCCAGAGAGCCAAGGGCGGCAGCAAAACCGCCAGCAGCGCCATCGACGCCGCCGCGGCCAGCGGCCAATCCCGAGCGGTGAAGAATTCCTGCCAGATCGCCCCGCCGGCCAGCAGCGCATCCGGCGCGCCGAGCAGGGCTGGTATGACGAACTCCCCAGCGGCCGGAATGAACACCAGCAAAAACGCCGCACCGGCAGCCGCCGCGCTGCCCGGCAGGGTGATGCTGCGAAACACCGTGAAAGGGCCAGCGCCAAGATCCGCCGCCGCTTCCTCCAGCCGCATATCCCGCGCCGCCAGCGCCGCATAAAGCGGCAGCAGCGCGAAAGGCAGATAGCTATGCACCATGCCCATCAGCAGCCCGGTGCTGCTGTACAATAATGGCACCGGCGCGCTGATCACGCCCATGGCGAGCAACGCCTGATTGACCAACCCACTGTCGCGCAACAGCCCCACCCATGCCGCCATGCGCAGCACGAAGCCGATGCACAGCGGCAATACCACCAGCGCCAGCACCAATGGCCGGCGGGCCGGCGCCAGGCGCAGAATGCCCAAAGCCATGGGATAGGCCAGCGCCAAGCATAGCCCGGCGGTGGCGCTGGCCACGACCAGCGAGCGCAGCAGGGCTGCCAGATAAAAATCATCCGCGGTCAGCACGCCCCAGGATTCATTGCCGCCCTCCCATCGGCCTTCGATGATGGGCAAGCGAAATGGCGGCAGGCCCTGATCCGGCACGGCGAAGGCTATCGCCGCCACCACCAGCAGCGGCGCCATCACCAAAAGGCCCAGCCAGGCCGAGGCCAGCGCGCGGATCATGCACCCAGCCGCACCAGCGCGGCGTCATCCCAGCCCAGCATCACAGCGGCATCGAGCACGGGCGGGATGGCGCCAGCGGGCAGGCTCACCCGCAAAGGCTGGCCGCCATCGGCCAGGCATTCCACCATCCAGCCCTCACCACGAAAGACTATGCCGGTGACCCGCGCGGCCAAGCCCTCGCCATCGACCAGCCGCAACTGCTCGGGCCGCAGCGCATAGGTGGCGCCGGGGCGTTGCAGAATATTCGCCGCCCCCAGGAATTCAGCCACGAAGCGCGTGGCGGGGCGGTGATAGACCTCTTGCGGCGGGCCGATCTGCGCCACGCGCCCATCGGCCAGCACGGCGATGCGGTCGGCCAGGGCCAGCGCCTCGCCCTGGTCATGGGTGACCATGACGAAGCTCGTGCCG
This sequence comes from Rhodovarius sp., assembly GCF_040399605.1. Lineage (NCBI taxonomy): Bacteria > Pseudomonadati > Pseudomonadota > Alphaproteobacteria > Acetobacterales > Roseomonadaceae > Rhodovarius > Rhodovarius sp. The sequence continues at coordinate 34,736 of NZ_JBBARU010000004.1, forward strand.
GTCTCGCGCTGCAGGCGGCGCAGCTCCGCCCCGGTCTGCGCCCGCAGCCCGGCATCGAGCGCGGCCAGTGGCTCATCAAGCAGCAGCAGAGGCGGCTTGCGCGCCAGCGCCCGGGCCAATGCCACGCGCTGCTGCTGGCCGCCGGAAAGCTGTGCCGGGCGGCGGGGGCCAAAGCCCGCAAGCCCCACCAGCGCCAGCAATTCCTCCACCCGCGCCTGGCTGAACACCCCGGCGCGGCGCAGGCCATAGCCGATATTCTCCGCCACGCTGAGATGCGGAAACAGGGCATAGGATTGGAACATCATGGCGCATGGCCGCGCCGCAGGCGGCAGCCCGGCCATGTCCCGCCCGGCGATTCGGATGCTACCCGCATCGGGCGCCTCAAAACCCGCTACCAGCCGCAACAGCGTCGATTTTCCTGAGCCTGAACCGCCCAGCAGTGCCAGGAACTCGCCCTCGCGCACCGCAAGCTCCAGCCCGTCCAGCGCACGCGTTGCGCCGAACCGCTTGGCCAGCGCTTCAACCTGCAGGCTCACCGGCCGGCCTTGAAGCGGGCCCAAAGCCGCGCCCGCACACGCTCGGCCGCCGGGGCCGGCGTTCCAGCCAGGAAGGCGCGCGAAAAGGCCTCGGCGGAGGGGTAGATCGATGGGTCCTCCGCCACCTCCGGCCGCAGCAAGGGGCGCGAGGCGGGTACGGCATTGGGGTAACGCACCTGATTGGTAATGCCCGCCATCACATCCGGCCGCAACAGGAAATCGATAAACGCATGAGCAGCCTCAGGATTGGGCGCATCGGCGGGGATGGCCAGCATATCGAACCAAAGCTGGGCGCCCTCTCGCGGGGCTGCATAAGTGATCTGGAAGGGCCGGCCAGCCTCTCGCGCCCGCCCCGCCGCCTGGATCACATCGCCCGAATAGGTGAGGGCCAGGCATATTTCCCCAGATGCCAAGGCATCAACAATCGCTGCCGAGCCTGGAATCGAGCGCAGGTGCGGCCGGATGGCCAGCAGCGCCGCCTCGGCGGCACGCAAATCCGCCGCATCGGCGCTGTCCGGGCTGCGGCCGAGGAAGCGCAGGATGGAGGGCAGCACATCGGTCGCGCTGTCCATCACCGCGATGCCGCAGCCCGCCAGGCGGCGGGCATTCTCCGGGTTCAGCAACAGCGCCAGGGAATCGAGGGGCGCATCGGGTGCCAGGGCGCGAATGCGGTCCTGCCGCATACCCAGCCCCACCGTGCCCCAGAGATAGATCACCCCATGGCGGTTGCCCGGATCAACCTGCGCCACGCGCGCCATCAGCGCCTGGTCGAGTTGGGCGAGATTGGGCAAGCGGGCTGTCTCCAGCGGCCGCAAGGCGCCGGCGCGCACCAGCCGGGCAAAACTCGGCTCCGAGGTGGGCACCACGATATCAAAGCCCGACCGACCGGCGGAGAGGCGGCCCTCCAGCGTCTCCAGACTGTCATAGACATCGTAACGCACACGAATGCCGCTCTCGCGCTGGAAACGCTCCAGGGCGGCTGGGTCGATGTAGTCGGCCCAGTTGAAGACGTTGAGCACCGGCTGTGCCCGCAGCGGCAGCGCGGCCGCAAAAGCCAATAGCAGGCCAATCGGCAGCACCTGGAAAAACCGTCTGAGGTCAGGTCGGGCAGCTGGCATGCAGGATCCTTCGCAACGGCGGCCATGGGCCGGCGCAAGCTGTCCCGGCAGGGCGGCCTGGCGTCAAGCCTTCGCCATTGTCGGGGATTTTATGCTTGACATTCTATGGATTTTATTGCTATTCCATCCTCGCCAACGGGTGAATTGCGCCCGCGCCTAAACGCCCTCCGCCGCCCGTGCCGCGGGGGCCACTGCCCATTCCGTTCAATCCCATTGCCTCAAGGCCCCGGTCCGGCGCTTCGCCGCGCCGTGTCGCCGCGCGTCCAGCCCCCCGCACAGGAGAACCGCCCATGCCATTCGCCGCCTCCGGCCTCACGCCGCTTATCCAAACCAGTGGCTTCTCGATGTGGCGCTATGTCACATCCGACCTGCGCGCCGATGTCGCCGCCACCGGCTACTTCGCTGCCGTGGCCTCGCAGTTCAAACCGGGCGACATCATGTTCCTTCAAGCGGCCGATGCGCTGGCCATGCTGCCGCTGCGCGCGGGCCCGGGTTTTGGCCCAGGGGTGACGCTCGATGGCGCTGCCACCCCTCTCGCCGCCGTCCGCAGCGCGGCGCAGCGCTTCTCCATCACCCAGGCGGTGGGCGCGGTGGTGCGCAGCATCGTGCTGGCACCGCTGGTCGCAGGCTTCATTGCCGGCACAACCATACCGGTTTCGGCCCAGATCCATGGCCCGATCAGCCAGGTCGTGGTCAGCGTGCGCAATGCAGCGGGCCAGACGATTGTGCCCAGCCAGATCGTGACCGTGACCGGGGGCTTCGCCACCACCGCCGTGGCCGCGCCGCCCATCGGCAGCGGCTACCGCATCCGCATCGAAGATGCCCTCGATCCGAGCTTGGCTGCGGTGTCGCGCAGCTTCTCCGTGGCGCCGGGCGCAGAGACGCTGCAGCAGGAGAACGGCTTCATGATCCTGATGGAAAGCGGCTTCGCGCTGCTGCGCTGAGCACCCCCCCAGCCCGCAGCCCCCCAGAAGATGGAAACCTTGCATGAGCGATCTTCGCATCAGCCAATTGCCGCCAGCCTCGTCGCTGTCGGAGAGTGATCTCGCACCCGTCACCCAGCTCGGCGCCAACCCCACCACCAGGCGGGCAACCCTCGCCCAGCTGCGCACCACGGTGCATGACCAGCGCAGCGTTCACGTTCGTGATTTCGGCGCGGTGGGCAATGGCACCACCAATGACGCGCCCGCCATCCAGGCCGCGATCAATGCCCTCAAGGGTGCTGGTGGCGGCGTGGTGCAATTCGGCCCCAAGACCTATCGCCTGGCCAGCGGCATTGTCATTGATGGCGTGATGGTGCGCCTCGAAGGTGCCGGCTTCACCGAGGGGCCGGGCCCGGGCGATGGCACCTGGCTGTCGGTGGACCAGACCGGCTTCACCCCCATCACCTTCACCGGGCTGGCTGCCCGCGGCTCGGTGATGCGAGATATCGCGCTGACGCAGGCGCAAAGCAACAACTTCACCGCCAGCTGGTCCCCGGTGAACTATGACTGGTTCGTCCGCATCCAGGACTGCCAGGGCGGGGTGGATTTCGAAAACATCTTCCTCTGCGCCATCACCCGCGGCATTTTCTGCTATAATTCCGGCCGCACGGATTTCCGGCGCATTCGCGGCCAGGTCTTCACCAGCGGCATCGAGGTGGATGCAGCGCTTGATGTGCCGCGTATAAGCAATATCCACTTCTGGCCGTTCTGGAGCGCCGATACCAATGTCATGAACTACCAGCAGGCGCAGGGCGATGCGCTGGTGTCCAAGCGCGCCGATGGCCCCTTCATCGATCAGGCCTTCGCGCTGGGCTATCGCAGCATGTTCCGCTTCAGCCAATCCGCCAGTGGCTGGACGACCAAGTTCTACATCAACTCCGCCTATGCCGATTTCTGCAAATACGGCGTGCTGATCGACAGCTATGGGGTGGATGGGCTGATCGCCAATCTCACCACCCAGGGCGAGGGTTGGGCTGGCAGCGGGGCATCGCTCAGCGGATCGAGCGGCATCCTGATCAGTTCCGATAATTGCCGGCTGCAGATCGGCAATCTGCGCATCGATGCCGTTGAGGATAATGCCATCCGGGTGAGCGGCATCAACAACCGGCTCGACATCTTTGCGCTCCGCGCAGTGCGCTACAACACCCGCAACAATGGCTCAGGCGCGATCCAGCTGGCCAATTCTGGCTCGGGCATGCCCAATACCGTGATCCTGGGCAGCCTGCCGTTGCTGGAAGGCAGCCATGCCGGGCTGCTGCACAACACCGACGGCAATGCCGTGGTGCAGATGCGCGCGCCTTCCGGCAGCCTGGCCGCGCCGGGCCTGGGCATCGGGCAGTCTAATAGCGGGCTTTGGGCGCCTTCGGCCACGGCACTGGCCATGTCTGCCAATGGCAGCGAGATGCTGCGCCTCGGCCAGGGCAGCGCGGTGACGCTGGGCGGCGCCTTTGGCTCGCATGGGCTGGAGGTCAACGCCATCACCGGCGCCGTCAACCGCCTCTCGGTCAATGGCGCGGCTGCCAGCGCGACGCCCACACTGTCCGCCACTGGCTCCGACAGCAATATCGGCATGCAGTTGCAGACCAAAGGCGGCGGCA
>NZ_JBBARU010000004.1:39070-62108 GCF_040399605.1 Rhodovarius sp.
GGCGGCGGCACGCAGATGCTGGTGTCGAATCAGGGCAATGCCGTGAACTTCATGCAGGTTCAGGGCGCGGCCACAAGCGGCATGGTCGGCTGGCAGGCGATGGGGGCGGATGCGAATATCACCACCATCATCGGCCAGCCCAAGGGCGCCGGGGCTGTGCTGGCGCAAATCCCTGACTCCACTGCGGCGGGAGGCAATTCGCGCGGTGGCAATGCGGTGGATTTGCAGACCAGCCGCACCGCTGCCACCCAGGTGGCCAGCAGCCAATACAGCGGGGTGCATGGCGGCAGTGCCAACACCGCCTCGGCCAGCGGGGCGACCGTCGCTGGAGGAACCACGAACACCGCCGCAGGGGCTTATGCGGCCATTTCCGGTGGAGTCAGCAACACCGCCGATGGAAGCTATTCCTGGGTGCCGGGCGGCTATTATGCCAGCCCGCGTGGGGCCTATGGCAAGGGCGCGTTCGCAGCCGGGCGCTTCGCCACCAATGGCGATGCGCAACGGGGCTGGTCGGTGCTGCGAAAGCAAACGACCGATGCCACCCCATCTCGCGTCACCGCTGACGCTGGCGCTGCCTCCGCCACCAACACGCTGAACCTGCCCAATTTCGGTGCCTTTTACGGCCGCTTGCGCGTCATCTCGAAAATGCAGGGCAGCACCGATGTTGCCGTGTGGGATGTGGTGGTGGCGGCCGTGCGTGGGGCCAATGCTGCCACCACGGTGGTCTTCCTGGGGGCCAATGCCAGCCTGGCGCCCACCGCCACCAATGGCAGCAGCGCCCCCAATTGGCGGCTGAGCATCGCCGCCGACATGAGCAATGGCGGCATTGCGATCAGCGTCACCGGCGCTGCCACCAGCACCATCAACACTGTCGCCACTTTCGACAGCACCGAAACCGTCACCGTGAGCTGAGGAGACCATCATGGCCTTTCTGCAACCCATCGAAATCCACGAAACCGGCGTCTGCGCGCAATATTGGCGCCTGACGCATCTCCAGATGGACATCACCGCCTCCATCGTCGAGGCAAAGATCCACGGCTATCTCGACGAGGCCGCCCGCCGCGCCGGCAAGAGCCCGCTTTCGGTCATGAGCTTCCGCCTGCCCAGCGAGGGCCTGGTGAAGAACAGCGCCCTGGCGCTGAGCGACATCTACAACGCCGTGCGCGCCAGCGCCCAAGGCGGGGATGGCTCCGGCGGAATGCTTCCACCGCTCTTCCGCGCGGCCAAGGACATCTGAAGCCAAAGCCGCCTGCCATTCCTCCATCGCAATAAGGAAAAACCCATGAGCTCTCTCACCGATCACGCCAAGAACCTCCTTGCCCGCACGCTGTGCGGCCGCACGCCCGTTGCCCCCACGGCGGTGTATGCGGCCTGGGCACCGGTGGCAGCGACCCCACGGGCCTCACCGGTGAACCGGTGGGCAATGGCTATGCCCGCCAGCGGGTGGCCTTCACCGGCACCAGCGTGCAGACCAATGCGGAGGCGATCCGTTTCAGCTTCACCGGCGCGGTGGGCACGCTGTCGCATCTGGGCCTGTTCGATGCCGCGGCCGGCGGCAATCCGCTGAGCTGGGGCACGCTCTCCGCCGCCACCGCCGTCACCGGCTCGGGCACCGTCACCGTCAATCCAGGCAGCCTCACCATGACCGGGGAATGAGCCCGGCCCCGCGCCTGCCATGTTCCGGCCCGGCGCCGGCGGATGCAGGCGCGAAGCACATGGCAGAGCCTGCCAGTGACGAACCCGCCATGCGTCTCATCGCGCGAAAGGGGCGATGGCCATCATGGCCATCGCCCCCCCCCGGCAGGATGAGACGCGCCAAGCCTGCGGCCGGAATAACGAAAAAGCCATGATCAGGGTCCAAAAACGCCGCAATCCATGCCAATAAGGCAGCAGATGAGGGGCTTTGAATGACCATTCTGATCACCGGCGGCCTGGGCTTTATTGGTTCAGCCGTGCTGCGGCGGCTGCTGGCAACGACCGATCAGGTCGTGGTCAATATTGATTGCGCGACCTATGCCGCCAGCCCGGAATCGCTGGGCGATTGGCTGACCCACCCACGCCATATGCATATCAAGGCCGATATTTGCGACGTGGCAGCCATGCAGGCCGCCTTCGCCCAGCACGCGCCGGGGCGGGTGATGCACCTCGCCGCCGAAAGCCATGTGGACCGTTCGATCGACGGGCCGGCGCAGTTCATCCAGACCAATGTGGTGGGCACCCAGGTCCTGCTGGAAGCCGCGCGCGCGCATTGGAGCAAGCTCGAAGGTGCTGCCAGGCAGGCCTTCCGCTTCCATCACGTCAGCACCGATGAGGTGTTCGGCAGCCTGGGCCCGCAGGACCCGCCCTTTGACGAGCACACTGCCTATGACCCTCGTAGCCCCTACAGCGCCTCCAAGGCAGCGTCCGACCATCTGGTCCGCGCCTGGGAGCACACTTATGGCCTGCCCGCCTTCGTCTCCAACACGACGAATAATTACGGCCCCTGGCAATTCCCCGAAAAGCTGATCCCGCTGGTCACGCTCAATGCGCTGCATGGCCAGCCCCTGCCGGTTTATGGCGATGGCCAGCAGGTGCGTGACTGGATTCATGTCGAGGACCACGCGGAGGCGCTGTGCCTGGCGCTGTTCCATGGCCAGCCGGGCCAGACCTATTGCCTGGGCCCACGCCAGGAACGCACCAATCTCGATGTGGTGCGCGCCATTTGTCGCATCCTCGACGAAAAGCGCCCCGACCCCCATGGCCCGCGGGAACGGCTGATCACCTATGTGAAAGACCGGCCGGGCCACGACCAGCGCTATGCCATGGACCCCTCGGGCGCCGAGCGCGCATTGGGCTGGAAGGCGCGGCATGGCTTCGAGGAGGGGCTGGCCGCCACCATCCAATGGTATCTCGACAATGAGGCCTGGTGGGGGCCGATCCGTGCCCGCAAATATGCCGGCCAGCGACTGGGGAGCGCGTCATGAACATCGCGTGGTGGAAAAACAAGCGGGTCTTCGTCACCGGCGGCGCCGGTTTCCTCGGCTCCAACCTTTGCCATACCCTCGCCCGTGCCGGCGCGCGGGTGACGGCGCTGGACGCGATGAGCGAGGAGGGCGGCGCCAATCCCCGCAACCTCGATGGCGCCGGGGTTTTGCTGGTCCGTGGCGACCTGCGCGACACTGAGCTGCTGTCTCTCGCCCAGGGCTCGGATGTGCTGTTCAACATGGCGGCGCAAACCAGCCATATGGGCGGCCAGAAGGACCCGGTGGCCGATATCGGCATCAATGCCGTGGCACAGGTGCGCCTGATCCAGGCGATGCGCGATGCGGCGCCACAGGCGCGGGTGGTGCATGCTTCCACCCGGCAATTCTATGGCCGGCCCATCGCGCTGCCGGTCAATGAACTGCACCCGGTGAACCCGCCCGACGCCAATGGCGTCTCCAAATGGGCAGGCGAGCAATATTGGCTGCTGGAATCCCGCGTTCTCGGCCGCCCGGTCGTCTCGCTGCGGCTGACCAATTGCTATGGCCCGCGGCTGCGCATTCGTGACGCCAAGCAGACTTTTCTGGGCATCTGGATCCGCCGGGTGCTGGAGGGCGAGCCCTTCGAGGTCTGGGGCGGTGCGCAGCTGCGCGACCTCTCCTATGTCGATGACGTGACCGAGGCCTTCATCACCGCCGCCGAGCAGGCCGACCAGCCCAGCGTGAAGGGCCAGGTGTTCAACCTCGGCGGCTCACCGCCAATCTCCCTGCTCGACCTGGCCGAGCGGCTGATCGCCGCCAATGGGGGCGAGGGCAGTTTCGCCACCCGCGAATTCCCCGCCGACCGCGCGCCAATCGACATCGGCAGCTACCATGCCGATGATAACGCCTTTAGAAACGCCACCGGCTGGGCGCCGGCCACCTCGCTCAATGAGGGGCTGCGCCTATCGCTGGCTTGGTACCGCGAACGCCTGAACGATTATCTCTAGGATAAGAGCCGATGAACGCACCGCTCACCATGATCGCCCAGGCCGACCCCGGGGCCGGCTACCGCGCCCTGAAGCCCGAAATCGACGCCGCCGTGGCGCGGGCGCTCAATTCGGGCTGGTACATTTTAGGCCAGGAAGGTGCTGCCTTCGAGCGCGAATACGGCGCCTGGCTGGGTGAAGGCATGCAGGCCGTGGGCTGCGCCAATGGCACCGATGCCATCGCGCTGATCCTGCGCGGCATGGGGATTGGCGAGGGGGCGACGGTGGTCACCGTCTCGCACACCGCCGTCGCCACCGTCGCCGCCATTGAGATGGTGGGCGCAACCCCCCTGCTGCTCGATATCGACCCCGACACTTACACCATGGACGCCGATGAACTGGCCGCCGTGCTGGAAGATCCACCGCCGGGCATCCCGCCGATCCGCGCCGTGGTGGCGGTGCATATCTACGGCCAGGCCTGCGACCTCGGGCCCATGCTGGCGGCCTGCGAAAAGGCGGGCGTGCCGCTGATCGAGGATTGCGCGCAATGCCATGGCGCCACCTTGGGCGGGCAAATGCTCGGCACCATCGGCCATGCCTCGGCCTTTTCGCTCTACCCCACCAAGAATCTGGGCGCGCTGGGCGATGGCGGCGTGCTGGCCACGCGCGATATCGAACTGGCAGGGCGCATCGCTGCCATCCGGCAATATGGCTGGAAGGAGCGCTATGTCTCCTCGCTGATCGGCATCAATAGCCGGCTCGATGAGGTGCAGGCCGCGATCCTGCGCACCAAGCTGCCGCATCTCGATGCCGGCAATGCCCGCCGCCGCGCCATCGCCGATGCTTATGACGCAGCCCTGGCCGGTGGCCGCTTCACGCCCCCGCTGCGCCGGGCCAATGCCACCCATGTCTTCCACCAATATGTGCTGCGCAGCGATGACCGCGCAGGGGTGATGGCACGGCTGAAGGCCGAGGGCGTGGGCACGGGCATCCATTACCCGGTGCCGGTGCATGAGCAATCGGCCTATGCCGGCCGAACCGCGCTCGGCCCGGCGGGCTGTGCGGAGACCAGTGCGGCGGCCAAGGTTGTGTTCTCGCTGCCAATGTATCCGGAGTTGAGCGACGCGCAGGTAGAGCAGATTTGCGGCGCGCTCAGCCGGCTGGGTTAGGCTTTTTCTCACCCGGCAGGGCAATGCCGGTCAGCGCCTGATAGGCGCGGATGACGAAGGCATCATCCTTGCCGCCATGGCCCTGCGCCGCGGCGGCAACGAATAACTGCAAGGCCTGCGCCGCCAGCGGGATGGGGAAATTCGCCTCCCGCGCCAGCGCATCCACCAGGCCCAGATCCTTCACGAAAATATTCACCGCCGAGAGCGGCGTGTCATCGCCGGCCAGCACATGGGCCATGCGGTTGCCGAACATCCAGGAATTGCCCGCCGCCCCCGTCACCACGCCATAAATCTGCGCGGGGTCCAGCCCGGCCTTGATGCCCAGCGCCATCGCCTCGGCGGCGGTGGCGATATGCACCCCGGCCAGCAACTGGTGCACCACCTTCATGGTCGCACCCAGGCCCGGCGCCTCGCCCAATTCCCACACCTTGGCGGCCACCCGCTCCAGCACCGGCCGCGCTTTGTCGAAGGCGGCCACGGAGCCACTGGCCATCACCGTCAGCGCACCATTGGCCGCCCCCGTGGCACCGCCCGAAACCGGGGCATCAAGATACAATAACTGGCGCGACGCCGCCTCCTCCGCCAGCGCCCGCGCATCCGCCGGCGCCATGGTGGCGGAGACGATCAGCACCGCCCCAGGGGCCAACCTTTCGGCGCAACCCTCAGGGCCGAACAACGCGGCGCGCGCCTGGGCGGCATTCACCGTGAGCACCAGCACGGCCTCAATGCCCGGCGGCAGATCGCAGGCGCGTGCCACCGAAGGCCCGGCAAAGGCGAGGCGCGCCCGCTCACTCGGGTCGCAGCCGGTCACATCCAGGCCCTTGGAGAGCATGCTGGCGGCGGCACCCTGGCCCATGCTGCCCAGGCCTATGGCGGCGATTTTCATGCGGCGTAGCTTTCCCTCTGGTTGAGCAGCGCCGGGTCGAAGCCAGCGAGTTGCTTGTAGTTTTGCGCGGTCTCGCGCAGTTCGGCATCCGAGATCACATCATGCAGCCGCGCAAAGCCATGCGGCGCGCGGCGATGCACCTCCTCCAGCACCAGATCCGGCCCCAGGCCGCGATTGGCAATGGTGAGCGCCGCCGTGGCGGGCCGGCGCGCGGCATCATAGGCGGCGAGTCCCGCCTCTACGCTGGGCGCGCGCTTGAGATGCATGGCCAGCACCCGCGCATCCAAAATGGCCTGGGAGGAGCCATTGGAGCCAATCGGGTACATGGGATGCGCGGCATCGCCCAGCAGGGTGATGCGGCCGATGCTCCAGGCCTCCAGCGGGTCACGATCCACCATCGGGTATTCGAACACCGCCTCGGCGCGGCGCATGAGCGCCGGCACATCGAGAAAATCCCAGCGCCAGGCTTCGTAGAGCGGCACAAAGGCCTCGAGGTCAGCCGTGCGGTTCCAATCCTCCCGGTTCCAGGCCGTATCCTCTGGAAAGACCTTTTCGGCGATCCAGTTGATCAGCTGCGTGCCATCGGGGTTATTGGCGATGGGGTAGCAGACGAATTTCAGGTCGTGATGGCCGCATTGGATCATCGTGGCCCCGCCGAGAAAACCCTCCGCCACCGAGGTCGCCCGCCACAGCACGGCGCCCTTCCAACGCGGTGGGCCCTCATCAGGGTGGCGTTGCGCACGGGCGGCGGAATGAATGCCATCCGCCGCCACCAGCGCATCGGCGGTGGCGCTGCTGCCATCGGCGAAATGCGCCGTCGCGCCATGCGCGTCCTGGCTGGTGGATATCATCCGCTTGCCAAGATGCACCCGCCCCGCCCCCAGCCTGGCGCGGACCTCAGCCAGCAGCAGCATATGCAGTCGGCCACGATGGATGCTGTATTGCGGCCAGTGATAGCCCGCCGCGAGGCCCCTTGGCTCGCGCCAGATTTCCTGGCCATGGGCGGAGATATAGCGCAATTCGCGCGTGGCAATGCCGGTGGCGGCCAGGGCATCGGCCAGCCCCAACTCGGTCAGCTCCCGCACCGCATGGGGCAGAATATTGATGCCCACGCCCAGCGGGCGGATCTCGGCCACGCTTTCAAACACCTCGGCCTCGATGCCCGCCGCATGCAGTGAGAGCGCCGTGGTCAGCCCCCCAATACCGCCACCCGCTATGATCACCCGCATCCCAGCAGCCTCCCCTGAACCAGTCTTGTCCCGCGCGGCCCCTGGCGACAAGCCGTTCAGTCGGTGATGCGGCGCAGCAGGGCCAGCAACATCGCCTGTTCGCCGGCATCAAGGTCCTGCATCAGCGCCTGATTGGCACGCTGGCCCGCTTGGCGCGCCTGCTGGACGAGACACTCGCCCTCCTGGGTGATCGACAGCACCACGGTGCGGCGGTCCATCGGGTCCTTCTCGGTGCGCAGCAGGCCGCGCAGCGCCAGGCGCTTCATCACCCCTTGGGCGGTGGCGGGGTCCATGGCGACGAGGCGGCCGAGGCGGTTCTGCGTCACCCGGCGCAATTCGGCGAGTTTGGTCAGGGCGGCAAATTGCGGCGGCGTCAGCCCCGTAGCGGCGGCAGATTCTTGGAACAGCGCCTGGTGGCGCTGCAGCGCGCGGCGCAGCAAGTGGCCAGTGGAGGAATCGAGTCGGTAGGGGCCAAGCATGGAAGAGTCGTTGAAGTCGCCCGTGACGGACACCTCATTGTCATGCAGAACGGCAGACGAGACTTCGTTGGCAGCGACCATGGAACGTTTTCAATCAGCTTTCCACGTCAATGACCCATGCGGAATGCTGACGTCAAGCATCGGAATTCATTGCCAATCCGCAACACCATGACCAAGAGCGAAATATGGTCTGCGCTTCGTGGGCGGAATGGCCTATCTCGCCATGATACATGGTCTATACAATTTGGCATCGCGACGCCTGACGGTGAGAATGGAGGCCCCTTTGGTGGCTGGCTTTTTCGAAGGGGCAATCATCGCATTGCCGCTCGGCGCATGATGGGTTCCATCGCCTCTTCCCTGGCGGAAGCCTGGGAATCCGGCCAACCGGTGGCGCCGCTGGCCGCTGATCACGCCCTCACCAGCCTCGATGCCGCCGAGACTGTGGCGGGCGAGGTGCTGGCAAAACTGGCCCTGGCACCATGCGGCATCCGCGTGACCCAGTCCGGATTGGTGGGCGCCATGCTGCCCGGGCGGATCATGGCCCAGGGCCGCCCGCTGCCGCTCGCCGTGCTGCCCCATGGCCGCGCCGCGCCCGCGCTGCTGGTGGTGCTGGCCGAGGCCATAACCGAGAGTGATACCGGCATGCCGGCACTGGCCCAGCTTCACCCCGCGCTGGACCTCAGCGCCTCGCGCTGGCGGGATGGGCCGGCGAATATGTTTGCGGCGGCGGCCGATCTGGCCGGGCTGGGCCAGGTGGTGATCGGCAAGGGCAAGGCGCCGTCATGGCCGTCTTCATGCGCTTTGGGGCCGCACCGGGCGCGCCGGGCAGAGGTTGGCGCCTTGTTTGAGACAGCGCTGCGTGCCGCGCGCGAGGCCGGCGGCCTGCCGCTGGGCGCGGTTCTTGTCCTGGTGTTCGACAGCGCGGCCGAGGCGCTGGCCGCGCCCGGGCCGGTCACCGCCCGCTGGACTGGCCTGGGTGTGGTGAGCGCCGAGTTGCGCTGACTACAGCGCCACCACCAGGTCAATTTCCACCAGCGCCCCCAGCGCCAAGCCGGTCACGCCCACCGTGGTGCGGGCCGGCAAGGCGCCGGGCGGGAAGGCAGCCTCCCACACTGCGTTCATCGCCGCATAATCACGCTCGAACCGGGTGAGGTAGATGCGCGCCATCGCAATGCGCTCCCACAGCGCGCCGCTGCCGGCCAGCACGCTGTGCAGGTTGCTGATTACCTGCCTGGTCTGCACCGCCACATCGCCCTCCACGCAGCGGGTATTATCCTCGGGCATGGTTGGCATCTGGCCAGTGACGAAGAGGAAATCCCCAGCCCGCACCGCATGGCTGAAAGGGGCCACGCGCCTGGGCCCGCCGGGCAGGAGGATATGGGTGAGTTCCAGCATCAAAGCGCGCGATCGGCCCGGGTGGCGGCCAAATCATCCTCACGGAAGGCGGCGATGATGGCCGGCAGATGCGACTGCTCGGCAAAGCCCAGCGCCCGGGCGCGACGGGAGAGGAAGCGCGCCGGCCAACCGCCGACAATGGCCGCCACATTGGCGTCGGGCACAGCCTTCACCCGCGCGCGCTCCACAGGTGAGAGAGCATCCAGCATCTCGCCCACCGTCACGGTGAGCCCGGGCGGGTTCACGCCACGATCCATGCCCAGGGGGGAAGTATCCATAAAGCCAGCATGCAGCAGCCATTCCACCACGATGCGCGGCGAACTCACCCATAGAGCAAAATCCTCGCCCACCGGCAGCGTGGCCTCCAAGCCCAGCATGGGCTCGCGCAAGATCGCCGATACGAAGGAGGAAGCCGCCGCATTGGGCCTGCCGGGGCGGATGATCACCGTGGGCAGACGGATGCTGAGGGCATCGAGCAGCCCGCGGCGCGAGGCATCCTGCAGCAGCAATTCGCCCGCCGCCTTTTGCGCGCCATAGCTGTTGGCCGGCATCTGCCGGGCATCGTCATCCAGAATGGCGCTCTGCCCGCCGCCAAAACTGGCGACAGAGCTGGTAAAGACCAAGCGTGGCGGCCTCGCACAGCCCCGCGCGGCCTGGATGACCGCCAGCGTGCCCTGCAGGTTCACCCGCAGCCCCAGGTCAAAATCTGCCTCGGCCGCCGCACTCACCACGGCGGCGAGGTGATAGATGATGTCGGTCTCAGGCGGGATGGCTGCGGCCAATGCGGCCGGGTCGGCCACATCGCCGGCCAGGCAGCGCACCGGGAAGGGTGCGGCCAGCGGCGCGGGCACCACCATGTCGAAAAGGGTCAGCGATGTGGCCCGCCCCTCCGCCGCCAGCCGGGCGGCCAGCTTGCGCCCCAGAAACCCCGCCCCGCCCAGAATGGTGATGTGCATCTCGCCCCCATTGGTTTTATCGCGCAGCATGGCGCCATGATCATGAACCATCCCTACTGCCTCTTCCTCAATCCGCGCCAGGGTGTGCCGGGTGTGGTCGTGCTGACGGAGGGCGGTTTTCGCCGTGCCAGCGCCGAAATCACCGCCTGGCCCGGCTATGCGCCCACGCCGCTGCGCGAATTGCCAGCGCAGGGTTTCGCGTCCCTGCATTATAAGGATGAGGCAGAGCGCTTCGGCCTGGGTTCCTTCAAGGCGCTCGGCGGCGCCTATGCGGTGCAAAAACTGGTGGTGGGCGAATTGGCCCGCGCCGGCATCCGTGCCACCGGGGCCGAGGTGTTTTCCGGCCAGCACCAACCAAACGTGACCGTCACCTGCGCCACCGATGGCAATCACGGCCGCTCCGTGGCCTGGGGTGCGCGGCAATGCCATGCCGCCTGCGTCATCTTCGTCCATGAACATGTGAGCCAGGGCCGGCGTGACGCCATCGCCGCCTATGGCGCCGAGGTGCGGGAGGTGGCGGGCAATTACGATGACAGCGTGCGCGCCGCCTCCGCCGCGGCCGAGTCGAATGGCTGGCACGTCATCAGCGACACCTCCTGGCCCGGCTATACTGAGCCCCCGCGTGACGTGATGCAGGGCTATCGCCTCATGGCCGAGGAGGCTTTGGCCGCCATGGAGCAGCCACCCACCCATGTCTTCGTGCAGGGCGGGGTGGGCGGGGTTGCGGCCGCGGTCTCCGTGCAATTGCGCGCCCGGCGCATCCCGGCAAAGCTCATCGTGGTGGAACCAGACGAAGCTGCCTGCCTGCTGCTCAGCGCCGAGGCCGGCGAGATCCGCGTGGTAGATGGCGACCTGCCCACGCTGATGGCGGGCCTGGCCTGTGGCGAGCCCAGCCTGCTGGCATGGCAGGAATTGGAACGCGCCGCCCATGCCTTCATGGCCGTGCCCGATGCGGCGGCGGTGGAGGCGATGCGGGCGCTGGCGCCTTTGGGTATCGTGGCGGGCGAATCCGCCGTGGCCGGGCTGGTGGGCGCCATCCTCGCCGGGCGCGACGGCGCCCTGGGGCTGGGGCCGGAGAGCCGCGTGCTGGTCTTTGGCACCGAGGGCGCCACGGACCCGGAGCTCTATGCCCGGCTGGTGGCAGGGGGGTAACCTCGCGCAGGGGCAATCCGCTTCACGCGTCCGTCACAAACTTGTCATTGAACCGCAATGCTGGAAGGCTACCTGCCGCCAGCCAATAAAACCCCACATGGGAGAACACCGCATGAAGCGCCGCACCCTCGGCATGGCCTCCGCCGGCCTCGCCCTGCCCATCGCCGCCCCTGCCCTGGCGCAGGGTGGCCCCATCGAGATTTCCTTCTGGCATGGCCTGCCGCAGCCGCTCGGTGGCTTGCTGGAGGGCATCGCCAACCAGTTCAATGAGAGCCAGCGCCGCTTCCGCATTGTCTCCAGCTTCCGCGGCAGCTACCCCGAAACCATGGTCGCCGCCATCGCCGGCTTCCGCGCCTCCAGCGCGCCGCATATCGTGCAGATGTTCGAAGTCGGCACTGGCACCATGATGTCGGCCGGCCGCGCGGTGAAGCCGCTGCATGAATTGCTGGCCGAGACCGGCGTGAGCATCAATTTCGACGACTACCTGCCGGCAGTGAAGGGCTACTACAGCCTCAGCGACGGCCGGATGATGTCCATGCCGTTCAACTCCTCCACCGCGATCATGTTCTACAACAAGGACGCCTTCCGCCGTGCGGGCCTGAACCCCGACCAAGCACCCGCGACCTGGGCCGATATCCGCGCCACCGCCACCCGCCTCAAGGCCGCTGGGCACGAAATGCCCTTCACCACCGCATGGCCGACCTGGTGCCAGGTGGAACAACTCAGCGCCATCCACAACACGCCGCTGGCCACGCTGGATAACGGCTTTGGCGGCCTGAGCGCCGAGTTGGCCATCAACAACCCGCTGATGCTGCGCCACCTCAGCACGCTGGTGGAAATGGGTCGCGAGAATACCTTCCGCTGGGGCGGGCGCGATGGCGCGGGTGATGCGCTCTTTGCCAATGGCTCGGCCGCGATGATCCATGCCAGTTCCGGCGCGCGCGCCCGCTTCGTGCGCGAACTGCCCGGCGGCGTTGCCAATATGGGTGTGGCCATGCTGCCCTATTACAATGACGTGGCCGGCGCGCCCCTCAACTCGATCATCGGTGGCGCCAGCTTCTGGGCGATGAACCGCGGCCCGAACGCCACGCGCTCGGCCGATGAAAACCGCGGCATCGCCGAATTCTTCGCCTTCCTGGCACAGGCCCGGGTGGCCGCCGCCTGGCACACTGAGACGGGCTTCCTGCCTGTGACCAAGACCGCCTTCGAGCAGGTCCGGGCCAGCGGCTTCTATACGCAAAATCCCGGCGCCGACATTCCCATCCAGCAGCTGCTGCGCGGCGGCGGGCAGATGACGGGCAATACCCGCGGTATCCGCCTTGGTGGCTTCGTCGAGATCCGCGTGATCATGCAGGAAGAAATGGAACGCGCCCTGCAAGGTGGCCAGACGCCGCAGCAGGCGCTGACCAACACCGTCACGCGCGGCAATGTGGTGCTGCGCAACTTCGAACGGTCCAACCGCGCGTGAGCCGCCCAGCGCCGGCCTCCCATCTGTTTCGGGGGACGGCGCTGCCCTGGCTGTTGTTGCTGCCGCAATTGGTGATCACCGCCCTGTTCTTCTTCTGGCCGGCGGGGCAGGCGGTGTGGCAGTCTCTGCTGCGCGAGGATGCCTTTGGCCTGCGCAGCGAATTCGTCGGCCTCGAAAATTTCGCCGATGTGTTGGCAGACCCGACCTGGCTTGCCGCCTTCGGCCGCACGCTGCTCTTCTCCGGTTCGGTGGCCTCTCTGGCCCTGGTCTCCGCGCTCTTCCTAGCGGTGCAGGCGGACCGCAATATCCGCGGCGCCTCGGCCTTCAAAACCCTGCTGATCTGGCCCTATGCGGTGGCGCCGGCGGTGGCGGCGGTGCTGTGGCTGTTCATGTTCCACCCCAATATCGGCATTTTCGGCCGCATGCTGAATGCCGCCGGCATCGCCTGGGATTATAAGCTGAACGGCGATCAGGCGATGCTGCTGGTCATTGTCGCCAGCGCCTGGAAGCAGGTCTCCTATAATTTCATCTTCTTCCTCGCCGGGCTGCAAAGCATACCCAAATCGGTGCTGGAGGCCGCCGCCATCGATGGCGCCAGCCCGCGCTACCGGTTCTGGACGGTGGTGTTTCCCCTGCTCTCGCCCACCGCGTTTTTCCTGCTGGTGGTGAACCTGGTCTATGCGTTTTTCGACACTTTCGGCGTCATCCACGCGCTCACCCAGGGCGGCCCGGGCAAGGCGACGGAGACACTGATCTACCGCGTCTATACCGATGGCGTGGTCAATCTGAACCTGGGCTCCTCGGCGGCGCAGAGCGTGATCCTGATGGTGCTGGTGGTGGGGCTCACCTTCATGCAGTTCCGCTATGTCGAGCGCCGGGTGCATTACTGATGCGCCGCACGCCCATGGCCTATCTCTGGCTCACCCTGGGCGTGCTGGTCTTCGCCTTCCCGATCTATATGACGCTGATCGGCAGCACCCATGATGCCAGCACGATCGGCCGCGGCGATGTGCCGCTGCTGCCAGGGCCCCTGGGTGGAGAGAATTACGCCAATGCCTGGAACGGCACCGGCGGCGGGCGCATTCAGGGCCAGCCCGCCGGCCTCATGCTGGCCAATTCGCTCATCATGGCGTTGTGCATCGCGGCCGGAAAAATCGCCATCTCGCTGCTCTCGGCCTTCGCCGTGGTATATTTCCGCTTCCCGGGGCGGATGCTCGCCTTTTGGCTGATCTTCATCACGCTCATGCTGCCCGTCGAGGTGCGCATCATCCCCACTTTCCAGGTGATGGTCGATCTCTCGCTGACCAATTCGAGGGCGGGCCTCATCGTGCCGCTCATGGCCTCGGCCACCGCCACGCTGCTCTTTCGGCAATTCTTCCTCACCATCCCACGCGAATATGTGGAGGCGGCGAAGGTGGATGGTGCAGGGCCGCTGCGCTTCTTCCGTGACGTGGTGCTGCCGCTCTCGGTCACCAATATCGCGGCGTTGTTCGTCATTCTCTTCATCTATGGCTGGAACCAATATCTCTGGCCGCTGCTGATCATCAATGAACGCTCACTGGAGACCATCGTGGTGGGGCTGACCAAGATGATCGGCACCGGCGATTCACAAAATGAATGGAACATCATCATGGCCACCGCGGTGATGGCGATGCTCCCGCCTGTCGCCGTGGTGGTGCTGATGCAGCGCTGGTTCATCAAAGGCCTGACGGAGACCGAAAAATAAATGGCCACCCTCAAGCTCACCGACATCAAAAAGCAATTCGGCACCACCCAGGTGCTGCATGGCGTCGATCTCAACGTGGCCGAGGGCGAGATGATCGTCATTGTCGGCGCCTCGGGCTGCGGCAAATCCACCCTGCTGCGGATCGTGGCCGGGCTGGAATTCGCAACCTCCGGCCAGGTCGATATCGGCGGGCAAGACGTCACGGGGTTGGACCCGGCCGAGCGCGATGTGGCGATGGTGTTCCAGAACTACGCGCTCTACCCGCATATGAGCGTGTTCCAGAACATGGCCTATGGCCTAAAAATCCGCCGCATGGCGCCTGAGGATATCCGCAAACGCGTGGCCCAGGCCGCAGCCCTGCTGGGCATAGAGGCGCTGCTGGAACGCCGCCCGCGCGAACTCTCCGGCGGCCAGCGCCAGCGTGTGGCCATGGGCCGCGCCATCGTACGGGAGCCAAAACTCTTCCTCTTCGATGAACCGCTGTCGAACCTCGATGCCAAGCTGCGCGTGCAGATGCGCGCCGAGATCAAGCGCCTGCAACGCCGCCTCGGCGTCACCGCACTCTTCGTCACGCATGACCAGGTGGAGGCCATGACGCTCGGCGATAGGCTGGTGGTGATGCATCAGGGCCATGCCGCGCAGGTTGCAACGCCTATGGAAATCTGGTCCCGCCCCGCCGATACCTATGTGGCCAGCTTCATCGGCAGCCCGGCAATGAATTTCCTGCCCGGCACGATGGAAGGCGGCGCGGTGCGGCTCGATCTGGGGCTGAAGCTGCATCTGCCCGCCACGCCGGCCCTGGCCGATGGCCATAAGGTGACGCTGGGCATTCGGCCGGAACACCTCTGCCCGGGTGCGGGCGGCATCACCATGAATCTGGAGCTTCTCGAACCTCTGGGCAGCGAAACCGTGGCCCATGGCCGGCTGCCCGATGGCACCGAATTGACCGCCCGCCTGCCCGGCGAGGTGACCACGGAAGGCCCGCTCAGCCTGCTCCTGCCATCGGAACACCTCCATCTGTTTGACGCTGCAACCGGCAAACGGATTGGCGCCTGAGGGCCCGCTTGCGGCCTACGGCCCGTCCCTCCATTCTCCAGCCAAAATGAGGAGATTGTCATGTATCGCCGCACCCTGATGGCCGCCGCTGCCGCCGCACCCTTCGCCGCCCAGGCTCAGGCCGAATGGCCCAGCCAGCCCGTGCGCATGGTTGTGCCCTTTGCCGCCGGCGGCCCCACCGATGTCCCCGCCCGCCTGCTGGCCGATGAAATGTCGCGCAACCTGCCCAACCGCATCGTGGTGGAAAACCGCACCGGCTCGGGCGTTGTCATCGGCACCGATATGGTGGCCAAGGCGCCCAAGGATGGGCTAACCATTCTCTACACCACCGTGGGCCACGCGGTGACGCGGGCGATGTTCGACCGGCTGCCCTTTGACCCGGTGGCGGATTTCCAGCCCATCGCGCTTGTCGGCCAGGTGCCGATGATCATGCTGGTAAACAATGATTTCCCGGCCCGGACACTGCCCGAATTCCTCGCCATCATCCGCGCCAATCCCGGCCGATATGATTATGCCTCCAGCGGCAATGGGGGTGCGGTGCATCTGGCATCGGAATTGTTCCTGCATCTGGGCGGGGGGTTGCGGATGAACCACATCGCCTTCCGCGGCAGCGCCCCAGCCTATCCTGACATTCTGGCCGGGCGCATCCCGATGATCATCGAGGTCGCCGCCGGGGCGCTGGGGCAGATTCAGCGCGGGGCGCTGCGGCCGCTGGCCATTTCCACCGCGCAACGCAGCAGCCTCGCACCCAATATCCCCACCTTCATCGAGGGCGGCGTGCCGGGCTATGAGGCCTATACTTGGCATATGGTGATGGCACCCGCGGGCACGCCAGCGCCGGTGGTCAGCGCCATCCACGCCGCCGTCAGCCGCGCCGTCACCCAGCTGACACCCAGGTTGACCGAGATGGCGATGGAGGTGGTGCAGGGCAGCACCCCGGCCTCGGCCAGCGCATTCCTGGCCAGTGAAATGGCAAAGTGGGAGCCCATCATCCGCGCTGCCGGCATTCGCGCCAACTGAGGGCCTGGGCCACGCCGCGTGGTCCAGCGGTTGTTGAGGGGATGATTGAGCGTTTATGGCGATTTCGCCTCAACGCATTATGCTCTCACGGGTGGTGAAAAGCGAAGATCGAGGGGCTTTGCCCCTCGAGCACCCCAGCAGGACACTTTGTTTCCCGCACCTTAGTTTAGTTATTGATTTTAATATTGATCAAAGGTCCAGAAACATCGTCGACATACCTGTCGACCCTGGTGGGAGAGCGCGAGAGGGCAAAGCCATTTCGCTCTTTTCCTCCCCCATCAGCCTTGTTCATCAGCCTGCTACAGCTGCCCCAGCACCCCATGATCCCAGCGCGACAGCACGGGCATAGCCCGCAGATTCTGCTGCCGCGCATCCATGCGCAGGCCCCAGCCATTGGCCAGCGTGCCCTCGGGCAGGTCAACAGCCATCATGCCCTGGCGCAGATCCGGCCCACGCAGCGCATCCATCACCGGCCGCGCCAGTGAAAACGCCGCCAGCGAATGGCCCGAACGCGGCGCCGCACCATAGCGCCGGCGATAGGCATCGGTGAAGGGATGGCCAGGCGGCACCGGGGGCAGGTCGATCACCAGCGTGCCGTCATGGCCTTCACCCGCCGCCCGCGCCGTATCCGCCACCGCATGCCCACCGGCTATGCCCACCACCAGCCGGGGCCGCCAGCCCTCCTCGCGGAAACCGCGGAACAAGGCGGCAATCTCGCCCTCACTGCCGGTATGGAGCAGCAGATCGGCGCTCAGGCTGCGCAGGCGCTGCACGGCATGGCCCATCTCGCCGGCAGGGGCGTTGAAGCGGCCGGCGGGCGCTATGCCAATGGCCGCCAGAGAGGCCTCCGCGGCATTGCAGACCGCATCCGATGAAGCGCCTCCGCCACCGAAGATCACCACCCGCATGGCCTCCAAGGGCTCGCCCAGCAGACGAGGCAGGGTTGTGCCCATGGCACCGGCCACCGCAGCACCCAGCTGCGCCGCGCCGGGACCCAGGCGCCAGAGCTGTCGCAGGCCGCGGTCAATGATATTGTCTGCCACCGCATTGAGTTCAAAGAAGGGCAGGCCCGCCGCCTCCGCCGCCTGGGTCGTTGCCAGCGCGATGGCAGAGGAGACACTGCCGAAAACCGCCGCCGGGCGTTCGGCCAGCATGCGGCGCAACTCAGCCACGCCCTGGGCGGCATCGGGCGCATCGGCCCGCACCACGCGGAAACGGGGGGCATTCACCCGCTCATCGGCCGCCAGTTCCAGGCCACGACAGGTTTCATCGCCCAGCACACCCAGCGCCCCGGTCAAAGGCAGCAGCGCCAGAATGCGCAATTCAGCCGGCTGGGCGCGGGCAAGCGCCGGCACGGCCAAAATGGCGGCAAGGCTGCGGCGGCTGGGAGATTGGTCCAACAAGATGGGACATTGTTGCAACCCAACACCCCCTCCGCAAGGCACGGCTTGACGACAATACTGCGGCAAGGCCACCTGCACCCCATCAAAGGAAGCACGCCATGGCCTTACCCGCAGACATGATGTTCATCGCCCATGGCGCCGGTGGCCCGGCCGAGGTGATGCTGCCCGCCCGCGGCCCGCTGCCCTCGCCCCGCCCGGACGAGGTGCTGATCCGGGTGGAGGCGGTGGGCGTGAACCGACCCGATGTGCTGCAGCGCGAGGGCAAATATCCCAACCCACCCGGCGCCAACCCTGTGCTCGGCCTGGAATGCGCCGGCGTGGTGGTGGAGGCGGGCCCCGATGCCGGTGCCTGGAAGCCGGGTGATCGCGTCTGCGCGCTGACCAATGGCGGCGCCTATGCTGAATATTGCACCGCCCCGGGCACGCAATGCCTGCCCTGGCCAAAGGGATATTCCGCCATTCAGGCCGCCGCCCTGCCCGAGACCTTCTTCACCGTCTGGGCCAACCTCTTCGGCCACGGCAAACTGGCGGCGGGTGAGACCGCGCTGGTGCATGGCGGCACCTCCGGCATCGGCACCACCGCCATCATGCTGGGCACGGCGATGGGGGCGAAGATCATCGCCACCGCCGGCTCGGACGAAAAATGCGCCGAATGCCTCAAGCTGGGCGCCGTCGCCGCCATCAACTACCGCAGCCAGGATTTTGTCGAAGAGGTGAAGCGCGCCACCGATGGCGCGCTGGTGAATGTGGTGCTCGACATGGTGGGCGGGCCGTATATGCAGAAAAACCTGCGCTGCCTGGCCATGGATGGGCGGCTGGTCTTCATCGCCTTCCTCGGTGGCGAGATGGCGGAAAACCTCGATCTGCGCCCGATCATGCTCAAGCGCCTGGTGGTGACGGGCAGCACCATGCGGCCGCGCAGCACCGCTCAGAAAGGCGCCATCGCCACCGCACTGCTCGAAAAAGTCTGGCCGCTGCTCGATGCAGGCGCCTTCGCCCCGGTGATCCATGCGGTGATGCCGCTGCAGGATGCGGCAGCCGCGCATACCCTCATGGAAAGCTCCGCCCATATCGGGAAGATCATGCTGACCGTGGCGTGACCCAGGCCCGCGGATTCAAGCTTCTTCTGCTGGCGGTTGTGCTCTTCGGCGGCGTTTGGCCAGTCACCAAACACGCCCTGATGCATGCCACACCGCTGTGGTTCGCCACCTCCCGCGCGGGGCTGGCGGTGATTTCGGCCACGCTGCTGGCCTTGCTCCTGCGGCGGCTGCGCTGGCCGGCGCGGCAGGACATGCTCTCGGTGCTGGCGCTGGGCAGCCTGCAATTGGCCGGCTTCTTCCTCTTGGCCCATCTCGCTTTGGCGCTGGTGCCGGCGGGGCGCACCGCGGTGCTGAGCAATGTCACGCTCATGTGGCTGGTGCCGCTCTCCATGCTGGTGCTGAAGGAGCGGATATCGCCCATGCGCTGGGGCGCCGTCGCCCTGGCCATGCTGGGTGTGGCCATCATGCTGGGCCCCTGGGCGATTGATTGGCAGGCACCCGGGGCGGTGAGCGGGCATGCGTTGCTGTTGGGCGCATCGCTCTCCTGGTCGGTGGCCATCGTGCTGGTGCGGCGCTTCCCGCCGGTGTCACCGATGATCGACCTGCTGCCCTGGAGCTTTTCCCTGGCGACCTTGATCCTCGGCACGGCGGCGCTGCTGCGCGAACCGGGCGGCGGCATTGGCATGGAGGCCTGGCCGCATGCCGCCTTTATCGGACTGCTGGCGGCACCCATCGGCACCTGGGCGGTGATCGAAAGCGGGCGGCACCTCAATGCCGTGCTCGCCTCGGTGGGTTTCCTGCTGGTGCCGGTGCTGGGGCTGGGCCTGGCCACGACATGGCTGGGCGAGCCGCTGGGTTGGGATCTCATCCTGGGCGGCGTATTGATCATGGGCAGTGTGGTGATGGCGGCGCGCGGATGATTCTGAACACGGTGGAGACAGGCGAGGGCCCGGCCCTGGTCATGCTGCATGGCCTGATGGGTGCAGCACAGAATTTCGGCGGCCTGGCCCGGCGGCTGGGCCAGACCCACCGCGTGCTGGCGATGGATGCGCGCAACCATGGCGCCAGCCCCCATGCGCCAGGGATGGATTACACCGCCCTGGCCGAAGATGTGGCCGAGACAATGGCGGCGCGCGGCCTGGACCATGCCGCGGTGCTCGGCCATTCCATGGGCGGCAAGATCGCCATGATGCTGGCGCTGACCCGGCCGGAATTGGTCGAAAGGCTGGTGGTGGCGGATATCTCGCCGGTGCGTTACGCCGCCCCTTCGCGCGCCTATGTGGTGGCAATGCAGGGCCTGGTCCTCACCCCCGGCATGACCCGGCGCGACGCCATGGCCGCCCTGCTGCCGGCCGTACCCGAAGAGGTTATCCGCGGTTTCCTGCTACAAAATCTCATCTTTGACGGCGATGTCCCGCGCTGGCGTGTCGCGCTGGACTGGATCGCCGCCGGCATGGACGCCATCGAGGATTTCGCCCCCCCCGCAGGCGCGCGCTATGACGGACCGGCGCTCTTCATTCGCGGCACCCGCAGCGATTATGTGCTGCCGGCGTATATGCCCGCCATCGGAGGCTTCTTCGCGCATGCGCAGCACGCCGCTGTGGAGGCCGCGCATTGGGTGCATTCGGAAAATCCGCATGCTTTCCTAGCCGCGCTGGAGCCGTTTCTGGCAAGCTGATAAAACACCTCGAACAAGCTGCGGAAAAAAAGACAGCAACAGCTTTGCCCCACCCCAAAAATGAATATTATCAAAAATATATCGAAGGTGGAGGAAACTCAGTTTCCTCCTGGGGTGCTCGAGGGGCAAAGCCCCTCGATCTTCTTCCCCCTCACCGTTCGTTTTTCAACAGCCTGCGCCCCCCCCGACCTAGATGCGCCGGGGGCGACTGACGCGGCGCGGCGAAACTGCTATTCTGGCCTGATGAGCACGCAACTCCCCCTAGATCCCAAACTGCTTGAAATCCTGGTCTGCCCCGTCACCCGGGGCCCGCTTCGCTATGACCGCGAAAAGGCGGAGTTGATCAGCGACGAAGCCTCGCTCGCCTATCCCATCCGTGACGGCATCCCCATTATGCTGCCGGGCGAGGCGCGCAAACTGGAGCCGTGAGCGCGCCGACGGCGCTGGTCTATCGGCGCGAGGCCCGCGAATTGGAACTGCGCTTTGCCGATGGCGCGCGCTTCTGCCTGCCGGCAGAGTATTTGCGGGTGGAAAGCCCCTCGGCGGAGATTCAGGGCCATGCGCCTGGCCAGAAAATCATTCTGGGCGGCAGGCGCCATGTCGGCATCATGCGTATCGAGCCTGTGGGCCATTACGCGGTGCGCCTCGTCTTCGATGATCTGCATGATAGCGGTATTTTCACCTGGAGCTATTTGCGCGCGCTGGGCGAGGAGCAGCAGCGCCGCTGGGCCGCCTATGAGCAGGCCTTGGCAGCGCGCGGCCTGTCGCGCGATCCGTCTCCGCGCAACACATAAAGATATGCTTATGGGTGTGTTGCCCTGCACCAGCCCCCATGCTACGGCCCCGCCATCACATACGGAGCCTGCCGCAGATGCCCGACTACATTGTTAAGGACATTTCCCTCGCCGCCTGGGGCCGCAAGGAACTCAACATGGCGCAGGATGAAATGCCGGGCCTGATGGCCACGCGCGCCGAATTCGCCGCCAGCCAGCCGCTCAAGGGTGCCCGCGTCGCCGGCTGCCTGCACATGACCATTCAGACCGGTGTGCTGATCGAGACGCTGACGGCGCTCGGCGCCGAGGTCCGCTGGTCCTCCTGCAACATCTTCTCCACCCAGGACCACGCCGCGGCCGCCATTGCCGAAACCGGCGTGCCGGTCTTCGCCATCAAGGGCGAGACGTTGGAGGAATATTGGGATTACGTCCGCAAGACCCTCGAATGGGCCGATGGCGGCGAGCCCAATATGCTGCTCGACGACGGCGGCGACATGACCCTGCTGGTGCATTACGGCCTGAAGGCCGAGCAGGGCGACGTGGCCTTCCTCGAGAAGGCTTCCAATGAGGAAGAGACCGTCTTCTTCGCCCTCATCAAGAAGTGTCTGGCCGAGAAGCCGGGCTGGTTCGCCAAGCTGGCCGCCTCGATCAAGGGCGTTTCGGAAGAAACCACCACGGGCGTGCACCGCCTCTATGTGATGGCCAAGGAGGGCAAGCTGCTCTTCCCCGCCATCAATGTGAATGACAGCGTCACCAAGTCGAAATTCGACAACCTCTATGGCTGCCGCGAATCGCTGGTCGACGCCATCCGCCGCGGCACCGACGTGATGATGGCCGGCAAGGTCGCCGTGGTCTGCGGCTATGGCGATGTGGGCAAGGGCTCGGCCGCTTCGCTGCGCAATGCCGGCTGCCGCGTGCAGGTGACGGAGATCGACCCGATCTGCGCCCTCCAGGCCGCGATGGAAGGCTACCAGGTCGTCACCATGGAAGAGGCGGCGCCGACGGCCGACATCTTCGTCACCGCCACCGGCAATGTGGATGTCATCACCGCCGACCACATGCGGGCGATGAAGCACCGCGCCATCGTCTGCAATATTGGCCATTTCGACAGCGAAATTCAGGTCGCCGCCCTGAAGAACTACAAGTGGGACAATGTGAAGCCGCAGGTCGATGAGATCGAGTTCCCCGACGGCAAGCGCATCATCCTGCTCTCCGAAGGCCGCCTGGTGAATCTGGGCAATGCCACCGGCCACCCCTCCTTCGTCATGTCGGCCTCCTTCACCAACCAGTCGATCGCGCAGATCGAGCTGTGGACCAACCCCGGCAAATACGAGAACAAGGTGTATGTGCTGCCCAAGCACCTCGATGAGAAGGTGGCCATGCTGCATCTCGACAAGGTGGGCGCGAAGCTGACCAAGCTGCGGGCCGACCAGGCCAGCTATATCGGCGTGCCGAGCGAAGGCCCCTTCAAGGCCGAAGCCTACCGCTACTGATCGCGGCGCGAGGAAGACGGCTTTGGCCGTCTTCCTCGCCATCGCGCGATGATGCGCCTGCGGCCATTAACCCCTTTTCCTTTCTTCCGATTGCCGTATATCCCGCCCGGTCACGACCTCCGGGAGATAACGCATCATGGATCGCCGCAACCTGCTGGGCCCCGCCGCCCTCTCGGCCGCCGCCCTC
>NZ_JBBARU010000004.1:62208-103783 GCF_040399605.1 Rhodovarius sp.
CCGCCGCCCTCTCGGCCGCCGCCCTCGCCACCCCCGCCCTGGCACAGAGCGCCACGCCAGAGGTGCGCTGGCGGGCTGCCAGCTCCTTCCCGCGCGTCTTCGACGTGCTCTACGGCACCATGGAGCGTATCGCCGCCCGGGTCGCCCAGCTCACCGACAATAAATTCCGCATCACCACCTTCCCAGCCGGTGAAATCGTCGGCGGTTTGCAGGTGCTCGACGCGGTCCAGGCCGGCACGATCGAGGCCGGGCATACCGCCGCTTATTATTACATCGGCAAGGACATCGCCTTCGCCCCCTTCACTGCCATGAGCTTCGGCCTGAACACCCGGCAGATGACGGCCTGAACACGCTTTGGCGGCGGCAACCAGTTGGCGGCGGATTTATTCCGTGAATACAACATCATCGGCCATACCGCGGGCGATACCGGGGCGCAAATGGGCGGCTGGTTCCGCAATGAGATCCGCAGCCTGACGGACCTTCAGGGCCTGAAATTCCGCATCACCGGCCTCGCCGGCCAACTCTTCACCCGGCTGGGCGCCGCCCCGGTGCTGACCGCGCCGGCCGATATCTATCCCAGCCTGGAGCGCGGCGTGATCGATGCCGCCGAATTCGTCGGCCCGCATGATGATGAGCGCGCGAATTACGTGCGCGTGGCACGGTTCTACTACGCACCCGGCTTCTGGGAACCCGGCGCCCGGCTGCATTTCATGAGCAATATCCGCGCCTATAATGCCCTGCCGGACCTCTATAAGCACGCCATCGAGTTGGCCTGCGCCGAGGCTGATAGCGACATGGTGGCGCGTTATGACCACCTGAACCCCCAGGCGCTGCGCCGCCTCATCGCCGCTGGCGCGCAGTTGCGCTTCTGGCCGCGCGAAATCCTCCAGGCCGCCTGGCGCGCCAATGAGGAGATGGTCGGCGACCTCGGCAGCCGCAATGCGCGGTTCAAGACCATCATGGACAGCTACAGGGCCTATCGCGGCGAGATGTTCCAGTGGCACCGCGTCAGCGAAAACAGCTTCGACAATTTCGCCTTCACCGCGGCGGCGCAGCAGTAAGCCGCCCCTTTCGAAGCGAGGGGCGCGGGCCTAGAAGGCAGGAATGGAATCGCACCCCCTGCTTGCCGCGCTCCTCATGGGTATCATCGAGGGGCTGACCGAGTTTCTCCCCATCTCCTCCACCGGGCACCTGATCCTGCTCGGCCATGCCATCGGCTTTAGGGGCCCGCCCGGCAAAGTCTTCGAAATCGCCATCCAACTCGGCGCCATCCTCGCCGTGGTGGTGATCTATTGGCGAAGGCTGCTGGCGGTGGGTTTGGGCATGTGGCGGCCGCGCACGGCGGAACGCTTCTATGCCACCAATATCCTGCTCGCCTTCCTGCCGGCGATGGTGCTGGGGGCGACGCTGCATTCCACCATCACCAGCCTGCTGTTCAACCCCTGGGTGGTGAGCGTGGCGCTCATCCTGGGCGGCATTGCCATTATTCTCATCGAGCGGCGGGTGCTGACCCCCAGCATCCATTCGGTGGCCGAGATCGGGCCGCTGACCGCGCTTCTGGTGGGCTTCGGCCAGGCCTTGGCGATGATCCCGGGCACCTCGCGCTCGGGGGCGACCATCATCACCGCCCTGCTCTGCGGGGTGGATCGCCGGGCCGCGGCCGAATTCTCTTTCGTGCTGGCCATTCCCACCATGCTCGCCGCTTCGGCCTATTCGCTGCTGAAGGCCCGCCATGAACTCTCGCTCGATGGGCTGGGGCAGATCGTGATCGGATTCGTCACGGCCTTCGTGGTGGCCTTGCTGGTGGTGCGCGCGGTCATCGCCATCATCGGGCGCATCGGCTTCACGCCGTTTGGCTGGTACCGCATCGGCCTTGGGCTTGTGATGCTGGCTGCCCTGGCGATTGCGGGCTAACGGCCGCCAGCCTCCCATGCCAGCCCATCCGCACGACCCAAAACGCGAGGCCCGCCTGGCCCAGGCCCTGCGGGACAATCTCAAGCGCCGCAAGCAACAGGCCCGCGCCCGCGAGGAAGAGCCGCCCCCGCCCAGCCCCGAACCCGCCCCGCGCGAAAAAGCCCCCGACAAGACCTAGTCCCGCGCATGGCCGCCTCGATGGCGGCGCCGTTGCCCCTACCCCCCGGCTGGTCTAGACCCTGCCTCCCAACCCTAGCCCAAGGCCGGATTCCGCCCCATGCCCATCATGCCCGACCACTGGATCCGTCGCATGGCGACCGATCACGGCATGATCGAGCCCTTCGTGGAGAACCAAAAGCGCGAGGGCGTGATCAGCTACGGCCTCTCCTCCTTCGGCTATGACGCCCGGGCGGCGGATGAATTCAAGGTTTTCACCAATGTCGATAATGCGGTGGTGGACCCCAAAGCCTTCTCGGAGACGGGTTTCGTCACCCGCACCGGCCCGGTTTGCATCATCCCGCCCAATTCCTTCGTGCTGACCTCGACCATCGAGTATTTCCGCATCCCGCGCGATGTGCTGGTGATCTGCCTCGGCAAATCCACCTATGCCCGCTGCGGTCTGATCGTGAATGTCACGCCGCTCGAGCCGGAATGGGAGGGCCAGGTGACGATCGAGATCAGCAACACCACGCCGCTGCCCGCCCGGGTCTATGCCAATGAAGGCATTTGCCAGTTCCTCTTCCTCAAGGGCGAAAGCGCCCCTGAGGTGAGCTATGCCGACCGCGCTGGAAAATACATGGGCCAGCGCGGCGTCGCCTTGCCGAGGCTCTGAGCCATGGCCTATCAAACAACCAAGCGGTGCGCCCCCCCACATCGCGCCATCATGGGGCTCGGCTGAGACATGGACCGCATTCGCATCCGCGGCGGCAAGCCGCTATCGGGCAGCATCTCCGTCTCCGGCGCGAAGAATGCCGTGCTGGCGCTGATGCCCTCGGCACTGCTGGCCGGCTCCCCCCTTCATCTACAGAATGTGCCCAACCTGGCCGATGTGGCGACGATGACGGCGCTGCTGCAGCATCTCGGCATGGATGTGGTGCATGACAAGGCGGCCCGCACGCTGGCCCTGGCCGGGCCCGCCACGGGCAATGAGGCGCCCTACGATATTGTGCGGAAAATGCGCGCATCGGTGCTGGTGCTGGGACCGCTGGTGGCCCGCCACGGCGTGGCCCGCGTCTCGCTGCCCGGCGGCTGCGCCATCGGAACCAGGCCGGTGGACCTTCACCTGAAGGGCCTGGAGGCGATGGGCGCCACCATCACCGTCGAGGCTGGCTATATCGAGGCCCGCGCCCCAGCCGGCGGCCTGAAGGGCGCGCGCATCATCTTCCCAGTCGTCAGCGTGGGCGCCACCGAGAACCTGCTGATGGCCGCCACCCTCGCCGATGGCGAGACCGAGCTGGTCAATGCCGCGCGCGAGCCGGAGATCGAGGATCTCGCCCTTTGCCTGATACGCATGGGCGCGCGGATCGAGGGCATCGGCACCGATAGGCTGCGGGTCACCGGCGTGGCAGCGCTGACCGGCGCCACCCATCCGGTGGTGATGGACCGCATCGAGGCCGGAACCTATGCCTGCGCCGCTGCCATCACCGGTGGCGAGGTATTCTTGCAGGGCGCCCGGCTGGACCATCTGGGCGCCGTGGCGCGGGTGCTGCGCGAGGCCGGCGTGGGCGTGAATGAGGAACCGGCGGGCCTGCGCATTGCGCGCATGAACGGCCTGCATGGCGTGGATGTCGTGACCGAGCCCTTCCCCGGTTTTGCCACCGATATGCAGGCGCAGTTCATGGCGCTGATGTGCGTGGCACAGGGCGCCTCCATGGTCACCGAGACCATTTTTGAAAACCGCTTCATGCATGTGCCCGAGCTGGCGCGGATGGGTGCTCGCATCAATGTGCATGGCGCCTCGGCCATTGTGCGCGGCGTGCAAAAACTCTCAGGCGCGCCGGTGATGGCCACCGATTTGCGCGCCTCGGTCTCCCTCGTGCTGGCCGGCCTCGCCGCGCAGGGCGAGACAGTGGTCAACCGCGTCTATCACCTCGACCGCGGCTATGAGCGGCTGGAGGAAAAACTGGCCGCCGTGGGCGCCGATATCGAGCGGCTGGCATGAGCATCGCCCTATCATCCCAGGCCCCCAGGTAACACCACCATGGACCAGCCCCTCCCCTCCCCCACCATCATGGCCACCACCCAGCCGCTGGTGCTGGCCCTGCCCAAGGGCCGCATCCTGAAGGAGCTGATGCCGGTGCTCAAACGCGCCGGCCTCACCCCGGCCGCCGATTGCGCCGATGAAGACAGCCGCCGCCTGCGCTTCGAGACCGAGGATGCGGCGGTGGATGTCATCCGCGTCCGCCCCTTCGATGTCGCAACCTTCGTGGCGCATGGCGCAGCGCAGATCGGCGTCTGCGGCGGCGATGTGCTGATGGAATTCGACTATCAGGAAATCTACGCACCGCTGGATCTGGGCATCGGCTATTGCCGGGTTTCGGTGGCCGGGCCGGTGGATGCGCCCGCCGATGACCCCTCCCGCTGGTCGCGGATCGCCGTGGCCACAAAATACCCCAATATCGCCCGCAAACACTACGCCGCGCGCGGGGTACAGGCCGAGGTGGTGCATCTCAACGGCGCCATGGAATTGGCCCCGGCGCTCGGCCTGTCCAAGGTGATTGTTGACCTCGTAGCCACCGGTGCCACCCTCAAGGCCAATGGCCTGCATGAGACCGAGGTGATCGCCGAAATCACCTCACGCGTCATCGTCAACCGCTCGGCGCTCAAGACCATGCCCGAGCGAATCGGCGCCCTGCTGGCCCGCTTCCGGGATGCCATAGCGTGAAGCATCTGAACACGCGTGACCCCGGCTTCGAGGCCGATTTCGCCGCCCTGCTGGATGAGGCGCGCGAGACCACCGCTGCCGTGGGCGGCGCGGTGGCAGAGATCATCGCTGCCATCCGCGCCCGTGGCGATGCCGCGCTGGCGGACTACACCGCCCGCTTCGATGGCTGGCAGCCCGGCCTGCTGCGCGTCACCGCCGATGAATTGGCCGAGGCTGAGGCCGCCATCGCGCCCGACCTTCTGGCCGCGCTGGATATGGCGGCGGCGCGGATCGAGGCGTTTCATCGTGCCCAACTCCCCGCCGATATCACGATCAACGACCCGGCAGGGCTAACCTTGGGCATGCGCTGGGGCGCGTTGGATGCGGTGGGGCTCTATGTGCCCGGCGGCAAGGCGGCCTATCCCTCCTCGGTGCTGATGAACGCCATTCCCGCCCGCGTGGCCGGGGTGGGGCGGGTGTGCATGTGCGTGCCCACCCCCGGCAGGCTGCTCAACCCGCTGGTGCTGGCGGCAGCCAGGCGTGCGGGTGTGACGGAGGTGTTCCGCGTCGGCGGCGCCCAGGCTGTGGCCGCCATGGCCTGGGGCACCGAAAGCATCGCCGCGGTGGACCGCATCGTCGGCCCAGGCAATGCCTATGTGGCCGAGGCCAAGCGCCAGGTCTTTGGCCGCGTGGGCATCGACAGCATCGCCGGCCCCTCTGAGGTGGTGGTGCTGGCCGATGCCGATAATGACCCCACCCATGTCGCGATGGATTTGCTCGCCCAGGCCGAGCATGACGAGGCGGCGCAGAGCATCCTCATCACCAATGACGCAGGCTTTGCCGCTGCCGTGGCCGCGGCTGTCGAGGCAGCCCTTCTCACCCTGCCGCGCCGGGCCATCGCCGCGGCCAGCTGGGCCGCGCATGGCGCAATTGTGCTGGTACGCGACTGGGATGAGGCGGTGGCATTGACCAACCGCCTCGCCCCTGAACATCTGCAGATCATGACGGCGGAACCCGCCGCGCTGTTCGGCCAGATCCGCCATGCGGGGGCCGCCTTCCTGGGCCGCTGGTGCCCCGAGGCGCTGGGCGATTACGTCGCTGGCCCCAACCATGTGCTGCCCACCGGGCGTTCTGCGCGTTTCGCCTCGGGATTATCGGTGTTTGACTTCCTCAAGCGCACCACCTGGGTGGCGGCCGAGCAGGAAGGTTTGCGGGCCATCGGCCCCGCCGCCGTCGCCCTGGCCGAGGCCGAGGGCCTTACCGCGCATGGCCAAAGCGTGGCGCTGCGCCTCTCCTGACTTGACCTGGAGAGCCGACAGAACCATGTTGCGGGCGACGCGGCCCCGATGGGCGCGACGCAATCCCTTATTCGCGGGCGCTTTTCGCCCAAATCCAGCAAGGTTGTTCGACAATGAGCGCGTATGTCTAAAGAGGACATGATCGAATTCAGCGGTCAGGTCATGGAGTTGCTTCCCAACGCCATGTTCCGGGTCAAGCTGGACAATGAGCACCTCGTGCTCGCCCATACCTCCGGCAAGATGCGCAAGAACCGCATCCGCGTGCTGGCGGGGGACCGGGTGAATGTCGAGATGACACCCTACGACCTGACCAAGGGTCGCATCACATTTCGCTTCAAGTAACCGGCCTACCGCTCGTCCTCGCCTCCGCCAGCCCGCGGCGCCTGGAGCTTTTGGCCAGGATTGGCGTGGTGCCCCAGGCGATCCGCCCGGCCGATTTGGACGAGACTCCATTGCCCGCCGAATTGCCGCATAAGCTGGCTGAGCGCCTTTGCGCCCTGAAGGCCGGGGCCATGGCCTCGCCCGAGGCCCTAGTTCTGGCGGCTGATACCGTGGTGGGCGTGGGGCGCCGTATCCTGGGCAAACCCGCCGATGCGGCCGAGGCCCGCGCCTTCCTCACCATGCTCTCAGGCCGGCGCCACCGGGTGCATACCGGCGTGGCCCTGGCGGTTCCCGGGCAAAAGCTGCGCACCCGCCTTGTCACCTCCGTCGTCGCCTTCCAGCGCCTGACCACAGCGCAGATCGAGGCCTATCTCGACGGTACAGAATGGCAGGGCAAGGCCGGCGGCTACGCCATCCAGGGCAGTGCCGAGGCCTGGGTGCGCTTCATGTCCGGCTCCTGGTCCAATATCGTCGGCCTACCGCTATTCGAAACGGCGCAATTGCTACGCGGGGTGGGGTGGCTGCGGCCATGAGCGTCGCTGCCGATACACGGCCCGAAAGCCCGGTCCAGGCGATCATCCGCGTCAGCCGTTCGCCGGGCGAGCGGCGCGTGGCCCTCATCCTCGATGATGTCGTGACCGAGGCCTGGGTGGAGCGCCCGGCGCGGCCCGATGGCGTGGGCGATGTCCTGGCCGCGCATGTCTCCGCTGTCGCCCCCGCCATGGCCGGGGCCTTTCTCACCCTGCCCGACGGCCAGACCGGCTTTCTGCCAGAATCCGAGGCCAGCCTCTCCCGCCGCCCGCTGCGCGAGGTGGTGCAAGAAGGCCGCCTGCTGGTGGTGCGCGTCACCCGCGCGGCGCAAGGTGCGAAGGGCCCACGGGTCTCGGTCAAGCGTGCGCCGCCCCTGGCCGCCACCCAGCCGGGGCTGATCGAGCGCGGGCCGGATGCGGCCATGCGGCTGCGCGCCGCCTACCCCCAGGCACAGATTCTCGCCGATGACGCGACCGAGGCCGCCCGGCTCGGCGCCCGCCTGGTCGCCCGCGCCTTCGATGACGAGATCGAGGCCGAATTCGAAGCCCTGGCCTCGCCCAGCCTTCCCCTGGAAGGCGGCGGTCGGCTGATCATCCAGACCACCCATGCGCTCACCGCCATCGATGTCGATGCCGGCAGCCATGCCGGCGCCGACCGCACGGCCACCCAGGCGCTGAACGCCGCCGCCCTGCGCGAGGCGGCACGGCAGATCAGGCTGCGCAATTGCGCCGGCGGTATTCTTATCGACGCTGCCGGCATGGCGGCGCGAGACCGCGCGGCGCTCGAACCCGCGCTGCGCGAGGCCCTGGCGCCCGACCGTCTGGCGGAATGCCTCGGCACCGGGCCGCTGGGCCTGTTTGAGCTGCGCCGCGCCCGCATCCATCCCCCGCTTTCCGAGACCCTGGCCGGACCCCTCACCCCAGGCCTCGCCCTGCTGCGAATCGCGGGACGTGAGGCCGCCCACGCGCCACATCGCCGCCTGGCGCTGCATGCCCCTCCGGCCATGCTGGCCGCCCTGCGCGCGCTACCGGACGCACTGGCGGAATATGAACGCGCCGCCGGTCATGCCCTGACCCTGACACCTGGCGAAAGCGGGATCACCGATGCCGCGTGACCAAAAACCCTGCCCGATCTGCCGCAAGCCCGCCGCCCCCGCACCGCTGCGGCCATTTTGTTCGGAACGCTGCCGCCAGGTCGATCTCGGCCGCTGGTTCACCGAGAGCTACGCGGTGCCGGGCAAGCCATTGGGCGAGGAAGACGAGGTCGAGTAGCGCGCGATATATCGTGCCCCTGGCCCGAACAGCTTTTCGCGATAAGTCCCGGCAGCATATTCCCGCTTATAGGCGCCACGTTCCTGCAGCGCCGGAATGAGCAATTGCACCACATCCTCCAGACATTCCGGGAAGACGGTGCGGGAGAGGTTGAACCCATCCGCACCTGATTCGGCGGC
Source organism: Rhodovarius sp. (assembly GCF_040399605.1). NCBI lineage: Bacteria > Pseudomonadati > Pseudomonadota > Alphaproteobacteria > Acetobacterales > Roseomonadaceae > Rhodovarius > Rhodovarius sp. Next base: position 70,646 of record NZ_JBBARU010000004.1, read on the forward strand.
ATAGGCGATCAACGTCTCCGCCACACGCTCGGCACTGCCCGCAATCGGCTTCTGCCGGCTGCCCAGGATGAACTGGTCGATCAGCCCCCGCCGGGTGAGCGTGCCGCCCATGGCCCGCGCCATGGCGGTGACATTGGACTGGATCGCGTTGCTCTGGGCGGTGATCGGCTCATCAAGGCCAAAGCGGTTGAAATCCAGCCCCAGCGAGGCCGCGGCATGGGCCAGCGCGCCCTCCACCGAGGAATGCGCCCGGTATTCCGCCAGCTTGTCCGCGGCTTCAGCATCGGTGCGGCCCAGCACCAGGGTGGCGCCGACAAACACCTTCTTCGGCCGCCCGCCCAATCCCCGCAGCCGGGCAATGCCCTGCCCCACCACCGCCGGCGGCCCACCATTCATAAACACGCATTCGGCGTGCCGCGCCGCAAAGGCCAACCCGCGTGGCGAAGCGCCGGCCTGATAGAGCACCGGCGTGCGCTGCGGCGAGGGCTCGCAAAGATGCGGCGCATCGATGCGGTATTGCCGCCCATGATGATGGATGGCCCGCACCCGGGCGGGGTCGGTGAAGGCGCCGCCCCGCTCGCGCAGCACCGCATCATCATCCCAGGACTCCTCCCAGAGTTTCCCCACGACCGCCATGTATTCATCGGCCATATCGTAGCGGTCATCATGCTGGAGTTGGGCTGCCAGCCCCATGGCCCGCGCCGCGCTGTCCAGATAGCCGGTGACGATGTTCCAGCCGATGCGGCCATTCGTCAGATGGTCCAGCGTGCTCATCCGCCGGGCAAAGAGATAAGGCGCCTCATAGGAGAGATTGGCGGTGATACCGAAACCCAGATGGGTGGTGACGGCGGCCATGGCCGGCACGATCATCGGCGGGTCAAGCAATGGCACCTGCACGGCGTGACGCAGGGCGGCATCCGCGCTGCCATCCAGCACGTCATAAATCCCCAGCACATCGGCCAGAAACAGGCCATCAAACAGCCCGCGCTCCAGCAGGCGGGCGAGGCCGAGCCAATGCGAGAGCTGGTTATAATTCGCGCTGGTGTCACGCGGGTGGGTCCACATCCCGTGCTGGATGTGGCCCACACAGGCCATGTCAAAGGCGTTGAGGGCGATCGGCCTCAAGGCTTGATGAAGGTCACGCCCTGCGTGGCCATGAAGCTGTTGAGGTCCTGGCGCAGCACGCCGGTCAGGCAGGCAGTGTCGGCGGCCGCGTTGTGTCGGAAGGTGTAGATGGTCAGCGTGTCGCCGGAGATGGCGGCGCGGCAGAAGCCCTGCTCGGCATCGGGCGTGTTGTTCGGGCACATCTCCAGGTCGATGTGCTGCACGTGGTCATGGAAGCCCTGATAGGTGATCCAGCATTGCGGGGACTGCGCCAGGGCAACGGCTGGGAGCAGGCTGGCGAGCAGGATGATGCGGCGCATGACGGTTCCTCGAATACCGGGGGTCGCGGCGCCCCCGTTGCTTCCTACCAGAGCAGCCGGGGCTTGCCCAATGAACATGGCGCAAGGCTGCGACCGGGGTGCTATCCCGCAAACGGGTCCCGCAAGGCAATCGTATCATCCCGGTCAGGCGAGGTGCTGAGCATCATCACCGGCGCCTCCACCAATTCCTCGATACGGCGGACATATTTCACCGCCTCGGCCGGCAATTCGGCATAGCTGCGGGCACCGCGGGTGGAACCGGCCCAGCCCTGCATCACCTCAAAAATCGGCTCCGCCGCCGCCTGGGCCCGCATGCCGGCCGGCAGGCGCTTCATCGCCACGCCATTCACGCGGTAGCCCACGCAAATCTGCAATTCCGGCAGGCCATCGAGCACATCCAGCTTGGTCAGCACCAGGCCGTTCACCCCGCCGATCTTCACCGCCTGGCGCACCATGGCGGCATCGAACCAGCCGCAGCGCCGGGGCCGCCCGGTCACCGTGCCGAATTCGTGGCCGCGCTCGCCCAGCAGCTTGCCGGTATCGTCGAACAGTTCAGACGGGAAAGGCCCGCTGCCCACCCGGGTGGCATAGGCCTTGGCAATGCCCAGCACCGTGCCGATGGCGTTCGGCCCAACCCCGGCACCGGCCGCGGCATTGCCCGCCACCGTGTTGCTGCTGGTGACATAGGGGTAGGTGCCGTGATCGACATCGAGCATCACCGCCTGCGCACCCTCGAATAGCACGCGCTTGCCATCGATGCGCGCGGCGTCCAGCGTTTCCCACACCGCCTCGGCATAGGGCAGCAGGCGCGGCGCCAGGGCCAGCAGCGCATCGAGCAGCGGCTGCTTTTCGAATTCCGGCGAACCCAGCCCGCGCAGCAGCGAATTATGGTGCAGCAGCAATTCATCCAGCTTGGCGCTCAGCGTCTCCGGCTCCGCCAGGTCACACACCCGAATGGAGCGCCGGCCCACCTTATCCTCATAGGCGGGGCCGATGCCGCGGCCGGTGGTGCCGATCTTGTCCTCGCCGCGCGCCGCTTCCCGCGCGCGGTCGAGTGCCGGGTGAAGCGGCAAAATCAGCGGCGTATTTTCGGCCAAGCGCAGATTATGCGGGCCGACATCAAGCCCCTGGGCGCGCACCTTGTCGATCTCGGAAAACAGCGCATCGGGGTCCAGCACCACGCCATTGCCGATGATGCCGAGCTTGCCGCGCACCACGCCCGAAGGCAGCAGCGAGAGCTTATAGGTGGTGTCACCCACCACGAGCGTATGGCCGGCATTATGGCCGCCCTGGAAGCGCACGACGATATCGGCCCGGCTGGCCAGCCAGTCCACCACCTTGCCCTTGCCCTCGTCGCCCCATTGCGCGCCGATGATTGCGACATTGGCCATTATGCTTGTTCCTCCAGCGCCGCGGCCTCGCTGCCGCGCAATTCATGGGTGCAGCGCAAGGCGATGGCGCTGTCGGCCGCCGAAAGCGCGGCCACGGTGGCGTAACCCTGCGCCCGAAATGCGCGCGCCGCCACCACATCATGGCCCAAAGGCAGAAAGAGCCGTGGGCGATGGGCGCTGGGCTGCGCGGCGCGGCGCACCGCATCGGGGTAGAGCGTCATGCCCGTCGCCGGCTCATCATGATGCGAGAGGTAACGCCCGCCACGCGCCAATTCCCCGGTGCGGCCGGAGCCATAAATTGTGAAGGCCACGCCCACATGGTAGCGGAAGCCGCGATATTCCGCCGGGTCGAGGGTGATGGCGAGGTCCGGCGCGGCGGCACGAATGGCGGCCACCACGGTGGCGGCATTATCGGCAATCGCCCGCGCACCGGGCGGCAGGGCGAGATCCCGCAGCACGGCAAGCGCCGCCATGGCAGGGCCGGCGGCATTGAGCAGTGCCGGCAGCATCCCAGCGATCGGCCCCGCCCCTTCGGCCAGGGTGGCGACGGCGGCTGCATCCTTGCGGTCAAGCGCGCGGGCAAGGCGGGTGGCGGCGGCACCGCTGAGGCCGGCCTCCTCCAGCAGGCGGGGGGTCATGGTGGGCAGGGTGATATCGAGCGAGAGACCACTGACGCCCACCGCCAGCAGCGCCTCCACCGCCACCAACGCCACCTCGGCATCGGCCTGGGGCGCCGCGCCGCCAATGATCTCGATACCCGCCTGGGCCACCTGGCGCTCGGGCGAAAGCTCGGTGCCACGCACCCGCAACACCTGGCCGGCATAGGACAGCCGCAGCGGCCGGGCCTGCCCTCCCAGCCGGGTTGCGGCAATGCGGGCGATCTGCGGCGTGGTATCGGCCCGCAGCCCCATCATGCGCTGGCTGACCGGGTCCATCAGCCGGAAGGTCTGCTCGGCCACGGCGGCGCCCGATCCGGCCAGCAGCGAATCCTCAAATTCCAGCAGCGGCGGCTTCACCCGCTCATAGCCATGCCCGGCAAAGACCGCCATCAGGGCTTCGACAAGTGCTGCCTCCCGCTCGGCGGCGGGGGGCAGCGCGTCGATCAGGCCGGCGGGCAGCAGGGCGGGGTTGGGTGTGTCATCTGTCATGGCGCGGGCGCGGTGTGGCACAGCGTGTTGCATATGGAAACAGACAGACGCGCCATTGGCTGCTAAGCTTAACCCATGCTGAACACACGACGCCTCCTCCTCCTTCTTCCCCTCGCCGCCTGCGCGGTGAATCCGGTCACCGATAATGAGTTCATGCTCGCCGATGGTGACGTTGTGCGCGGCGCCGCCGATGGCGTGCGAACTGCGGCTTTTAGCGCCCAGCGGGCCTTTGGTGACACCTCGCTGTGGCATGACAACCCCATCGCCGCCTGCTTCGGCACGGCGCAGTTGGAGTATCTCCACCGCAATTTCACCACCAATCCGCGCTTCGCCACCACCGCAAGCTTCGAGACCATCCACAGCATGCGCGAGGGCCAGCGCGCTTTGCGCCAGGCCGCCAATATCCCGGCTTCGGCCGATTCCAGACGGCTGGAGAATGACCTGCGGATCGCGGTGCGCGAGTTGAGCAGCGGTAACCGTGCCGCTGCCGAAGCCGCCCTGGCCGCCTATGGCCCCAACCTGATCGGCCGGCTCACCAGCCTGCCGCGGATCAGGGAAGTGGAAGCCGCTTCCGGCGCTGCGGTGGTGGAATTCGGCTCCTCGCGCGGCGGCAATCAGGGCCGCCTCTGAGGCGAAACCCCCGGCGGCTCAGCCGCCGAAACGCCGATTATCCCCCGGCCGCAACCGCAAGCCGGGGCGCAGATTGGTAAAGGGCAGCGTCGCCGGGTCAGCCACCACCGGCCCGGGCGCTGCGGCCACCAGCACCGTCTCGGCCATGGGCTGGAAATGCGCCCGGAAATGCACGCTCGACTTCACCGCCACGATCTTCTGCGCCGCCGGCTCCACGCCCAGGAAGCGGAACACCTCCTGGTCATGCGCCTGCATTTTGCGCGAGACCACCACCACCCGCACGCCCGGCGCCACCCGCAGCAGCGCTGAAGGGCCAAGCCCGGCCGGATTGCCTGCGCCCATCGGGCCAGAGAGGGTGAAATTGCCCTCGCTCAGCACCTCGACCACGCCGGTCACCGCCAGCGGCACGCCGTCACTGCGGCCACCCAATGAAAGGCTGAGCGTGGCCCCCAGCCCGGCCGCGTGGCAGGCGGCAGCACTCTCGGCGTCATTCATCACCGCCAGCACCGCGCCTTGCGCATTCTGGGCGATCAATTCGGCCAGCAGGCCGGTAGTATCACCATGGCCGCCGCCGCCCGGATTGTCCTGGGTATCGGCAATCACCACCGGGCGGGTGGCGGTGGCGGCGATTCGCATGGCCTCGCGCACCGCATCGGCCGCCGGCATGACGCCGCCCATGAATTGCGCCTCACGCGCATTGATCTCGGCCAGCAGGGCATCAGCCGCGGCCTCGGCATTCTCGCCATAAGCCGCGATGGCCTGGGAACAGCCGGGGAAATCGGCATAGGGAAAGCCAAAGCAATAGGCGAGTTCCACCACGCCCTCGCCCAGCCGCGCCCGGGTCTCCATCACCCCGGCCATCGGCTCCACCAGCGTGCATTGGCTGGTGAGCGGCACCAGGAAATCCACCTCACGAAACGCCTTGGCCCAACGTGGCTCGCCGCCCACCAGGCGCAGCAGCAGCCGCATCGCCTGGGCGCCGGCATCGCGCATATCCACATGGGGATAGGTGCGGAAGGGCACCAGCGCATCGCTCAGCGCCACCATCTGCGCCGTCATATTGGCATGCGGGTCGAGGCTGGCGGTGATGGGGATATCGGGGCCGACCACCGCGCGCACCCGGCGCAGCAATTCGCCCTCGGCATCGGGAAAATCATCACTGACCATGGCGCCATGCAGGTCAAGATAAACGCCATCCAGCGGGCCCGCCTCCAGCGCATGGGAGAGTTCGGCCAGCATGATGCCGGCGATGCGCTCAAACGCCTCCCGCGTCACCGGCCCGGCCGGATTGGCGAAGCACCACACCAAGGGCACGATCCCCGCCCCCGCCGCCTCAGCCACCGCAATCGCGCCCCCCGCGGGCACCGAAAGCGGGCGCAGCGTGTCGGTCATCGCCGCGGCATATTGCAGATTGGGAAAGCCGCCAGCCTCAAAAAATTGCCGCCAGCCGGTGGGCCGGGGGGCAAAGGAATGGCTTTCATGCAGGAAGCCGCCAATCGCTATGCGCATCTCAGATATCCTCATTCGCCGTGGCGATCACCGCATCGGCCAAAACCCGCAAACCCGCCTCTGCCCATTCGGGCGAAATGCTCTCCGCCTCATGATGGCTCAACCCGCCATGGCAGGGGGTGAAGAGCATCACCGTGGGCACACGGCGGGCGACATAGACCGCATCATGGCCGATACCGGTGGGGATATCGCGCCAGTTCAACCCGCGCGCGGTGGCGGCATCGCGGCAGCGCTGCACCAGGCGCGCATCAAAGGGCGTGAGCGGGCTGTACCAGAAATCCTCCACCGTGATGGTCAGATGCCGGGCAGCCGCAATCTCCGCCGCCCGCGCCCGCAGCGCCGCCCCCATGGCATCGAGGCAATCAGGGTCGCCATGGCGGGTATCGATGGAGAACCACACCCGGCTGGGGGTGATATTGCGCGAGGAGGGATAAATCGTGACCTGCCCCACCGTGCCCCGCCCCGGCTCACCGCTGGGGGCGATGGTGGCGAGCGCCACCTCCTCCACCGCCGCAATCAGCCCCGCCGCACCCATCAGCGCATCGCGCCGACTGGCCATGGGGCTGCCGCCATGGGCTTCCTCACCCGTTACCGTCACCTCATACCAGCGCTGGGCCAGCGCATGGGTGACCACGCCAATATCATGGCCGCCATCCTCCAGCAGCTTGCCCTGCTCGATATGCAATTCGAGATAGGCGGCGCAATCGGCCAGGGCTGAGGGCTCCGCCGTGCCGGCCCAGCCAATGGCCGAGAGCGCCTGGCCGAACACCACGCCATCGGTATCGGTCTTGGCCAGCACCTCCGCTTCCGGAAAAATACCCATGGCGCCGCCGCTGCCCATCATCGGCGGCGAGAAGCGCGCCCCCTCCTCATTGGTCCAATTGATCAGCAGCAGGGGGGCGCGGGTGGTGGCGCCGGCCTCATGCAAGGCGCGCATGATCTCAAGCCCGGCCAGCACGCCCAGAATACCATCAAATTTGCCGCCGGTGGGCTGGGTATCGAGATGGCTGCCAAAGGCCACTGGCTTGCGGCCGGGCTCGCTGCCCTCGCGCCGCAGCGCCATATTGCCAAGTCGGTCCACGGTCAGGCTGCAGCCCACCTCGGCGGCCCAGCGCGCCAGCAAATGGCGGCCCTGGCCATCCAGTTCGGTCAGCGTCTGACGGTTGCAGCCGCCCTTGGGCGTGCCGCCGATCTGCGCCATCTGCATCAGGCTATCCCAGAGGCGGGCGCCGCTGAGCGGGATATTGGTCATTATTCTGGGCTCCCCGCCAATGTCTCCACCCCACACCATTCCGCCATGGCCAGGGCAATGGCCCGGGTGCAGCCATGAATGCTCTCCACCCCGACGCTCTCATCAATGCCGTGAATATCCTGCGCATCGGGGCCGAACACCGCCGCCGGCGTGCCCTGATTGAGCACGAAATGCCGGCCATCGGTCAGGCCGGTGGCGGGATAGTCGCGCAATTGCCCACCCGTGGCCTCGGCATAGCTGCGCCGCACTAGCTTGACGATATCAGCCTCGGTGTCGAAGGCGCAGGCCTCAGCCATGAAACCCTTGAATTCCAGCTTGATGGTGGCGCCGCGCAGCCGCTCATGCTGCCCCGCCCGGGCCACCAGCGCCTCGATATCGGCCCGGGTCTGCGCCGCCGAATAGCCCAGCATCACCCCCACCCGCAGGCCAATCCGGCAGCGCGTGGCGACGGAGGAATTCCACTCGCCGCCCTCGATGGTGCCCAGATTTATATTCACCGGATGGTTCACGCCATGAAACACCGGATGAATATTCTCCGCCCGGTTGCGCTCATTCTCGTAATCCTTGAAGGCGCCGGCGATGATATTGGCGGCCTCAATGGCATTCAGCCCAGCCTGCATGTCGCGCACATGGGCCGGCCGGCCACTCACCGTCACCCAGGCCCAGACGACACCAACCTCGCAGGTGTAGAGAGCCTCCACCCCCGGGCCGGGCTCAGGGATGATCACCGCATCGCATTTCGGCAAGGCGAGCAGGCAGGCGGCGGCGCCATTGCCGGTGCATTCCTCCTCGATCACCGCATGCATCTGCACCTCGGCCGCGGGTTGCAGCCCGGCCTGGCGCAGCGCCGCAAAGGCCATGAGATAGGCGGCGATACCGCCCTTCATATCCCCCGCACCACGGCCATAAATCCGCCCGCCGCGAATCTCCGGCGCATAGGGCGGGCTGGCCCACATATCCGCCGCCCCCTCGGGCACCACATCGACATGGCCCTGCAACACCAGGGACCGGCCCCGCGCCACGCGCGGGTGATGCACTGCCACCACATTGTCGCGCCCCTCATAGGGAATCAGCGGCGGCGAGAAGATCGCATCCCCGTTCGGCACCGTCGGAATGCGGCGCGGCATGAGGCCCAGCGCCTCATATTGTCGGGCCATTTCATCGAGGGCGGAGGCCTCATTGCCCAAGGTGCTGGGGCAGCGCACCAAGCGGTACAGACTGTCCAAAGTGGCATCACGCAGCCCATCACAGGCCTGGAGGATGGCGCGCCGGGCGCCGGGGTCGAGCGGAATCATGGCGCGGAGTATGGCGCAAGGCCGCGCCGGTGCTAGCCTCCCGCCATGCGCGCCTTTGCCCACCCCGACGAAGCCCTTCACGACCCGCAATTCTTCCTGACAAAGGGGGTGGTGCGGTCGAATTTCGAAATCCCCGCCCGCGCGGCCAGCCTGCGCGCAGGCCTGGCCGCGCTGGGCATCACCCCCGATATCCCAACCCCTGCCAGCTTGGCCGATGCCGCCCGCCTGCACAGCAGGGATTACCTGGAATTCCTGCAAACCGCCTCGGCGCAATGGTCCGCCCTGGCCGATTCCGGCCCCGAGGTGGTGGCCAATATGCACCCCACGCCGGAGATGCTGGCGCAATCCACCACCCAGGTGAGCCATATCATCGCCCAGGCCGGGCGCTATTCCGCCGATGCCGCCTGCCCCATCGGGCCGCAGACATGGGCCGCCTCGCTCTCCGCCCTGGGCTGCGCGCTCGCCGCCGCGGCCGAGGCTGCCGCCGGCCGCTCAGCCTATGCGCTCTGCCGCCCGCCCGGGCATCATGCCTATGCGGCGCGTGCCGGCGGGCATTGCTATATCAATAATTCGGCCCTGGCGGCCCAGGCGCTGCGCGATGCCGGCGCGGCGCGCGTCGCCGTGCTCGATATCGACAGCCATCACGGCAATGGCACCCAGGGAATATTCTGGGACCGGGCGGATGTGCTGACCATCTCGATCCATGGCGACCCGCATTTCTACTACCCCTGGCATGTCGGTTTTGCCGGCGAGGTTGGCTGTGGCGAAAACCTGAACCTGCCGCTCACCATGGGCAGCGGCGATGCGGTCTGGCTCGAAGCCCTCGACACCGCGCTGGCCCGGCTTCGGGCCTTCCGCCCCGATGCGCTGGTGGTGGCGCTGGGCTTTGACGCCTCCGAGCATGAGCCGCTGGCCTCGCTGCGCGTCACCGCCGAGGGTTTTGCCCGCGCCGGCGCCGCCATCGCCGGCCTCGGCCTGCCCGCCGCCATTTGTCAAGAGGGGGGCTATGCGGTGGATCATCTGGGTGCGCTGCTGGAGCGTTTCATGAAGGGCTGGGGCGGATGAACGCGATTCACGCAAAGACACTGGTGCTCGACACCCATATCGACATCCGCTGGCCGGAAACCCCGGATTGGACGCAGGAAACCCGCCAATTGGTGGACCTGCCAAAAATGCGCCAGGGCCAGATGAGCGCCGCCATCTTCATCGCCTATGTGCCCCAGGGCCGGCGCGACGCCTCAGGCCATGCCCAGGCGACAGCCCGGGCCGAGGCCATGCTGCAGCATATCCGCAATCGCGCCACCGCCCCTGGCACCCGCTTCTGCGCCACCCCCGATGCGCTGGAGGCCTGCTTCGCCGCCGGCGATACGGCGGTGCTGAGTGCGGTGGAGAATGGCTATGCCATGGGCCACGACCTCAGCCGCATCGCCGCCTGGCGGGCGCTGGGCGCGGTGTATCTGACGCTGACCCATGACGGCCATAACGAGATTTCGGATAGCGCCCGGCCCAAGGCCAATCTGGGCGATGCCCCCAGCGAGCATGGCGGGCTTTCCGCCTTTGGCGAGACGGCGGTGGCGGAGATGAACCGCCAGGGCCTGATGGTCGATGTCAGCCATGTCGCCAAATCGGGCATGCTGCGGGCGGCGCAAATCTCCCGCACGCCGGTGGTGGCCACCCACACCGCCTGTGTCGCGCTCTGCCCGCATCCGCGCGGCCTCGATGACGAGCAGTTGGATGCGCTGCGCGCCTGCGGCGGCCTCGCACAGATCACCGCCGTGCCAGCCTTCCTGAAATCACCGCCACCCAATGCGCCGGCGCAGGCCGATGTGGCCGATCTGGTCGATCATATTGATCACGCCGTGGCCCGCATCGGCCTCGACCATGTTGGCATCAGCAGCGATTTCGATGGCGGCGGCGCGGTCGCCGGCTGGGCCAATGCGGCGCAATGCGAGGCGATCACCCTGGAATTGCTCAAGCGCGGCTATAGCGCGCGGGAGATCGGCCTTTTGTGGAGCGGCAATTTCCTGCGCGTCTGGCGCCAGGTGCTGCGCTTCACGGCTTGATCCGCCAGATATACAGCCCGCAGCCCACCAGGATGGCGATGCCCAGCGCGTCATAGCCATCCGGCGCCTCGGCCCAAACCAGCATGCCCAAGAGCGTCGTCCACACAATGCCGGAATATTCAAAGGGTGCCACCAGGGTGGTGTCGCCCCGCCGATAGGCCTCGGTCATCAGCAATTGCGCTACCGCCGAAATCAGCCCCACCCCGGCCAGCAGCGCCCATTGCTCCGCCCCCGGCCAGACCCAGACCGGCCAGGCAAACACCGCCGAAATCGCCGAGCAGCCAATGGCGAACCAGGCCACAATGGTCACCCCCGATTCGCCCGCCTCGCCCATCCGGCGGATGGAGATCATCGCCAGCGCCCAGGCCAGCGTCGCGACCAGCACCGCGGCATAATCCAGCCATTGCCCGGGCCCACCGCCACTCGGCCGCAACATCACCAGCACGCCCAAAAACCCCACCAGCACAGCACCCAGCCGCCGGCGGTCAATGCTCTCGCCCAAAAGCGGCACCGCCAGCAGGGTCAGAAACAGCGGCATGGCAAAGCCCAAGGCGGTGACCGAGGCCAGCGGCAGCGTGGCATAGCCATGGAAGGCGCCGGCCATGCCAATCAGCCCCCAGAGAATCCGCCCGCCATGGCCCATCGGGTTGTTGGTGCGCAGCGCCTGCCAGCCCCCCGCCCGCCAGACCAGCGGCAGCATCACCGGCAGCGCAAAGACGCTGCGCGCCAGCACCACCTGGGCCAGCGGAATGCCACCCTGCAGCGCCTTCACACAGGCCGCAGCGCAGGCAAACAGCATGGCAGCCCCCATGACGAGCAGGATGGCGCGGCGGGCTTGGCTCTGGGTGCTCATGGACGGGCGATGCGGCGGAGGTTACGGTCAGCGCCGCATGAATGCCAGACCTCCCAAAGCGCCGCCGGTGCCGCCCCATCCCGGGCTCGGAGTGCATGAGGACAGCATCGCCTGGACCGGCCGCTTCACCCTGCAAAAGGTGCGCTTCAGCCATGAACGCTTCGATGGCACCCGCTCACCCGAGCTGACATGGGAGCTGTGGCGCCGCGGCCAGGCGGTGGTGGTGCTGCCCTATGACCCATGGACAGACCGGCTGGCGCTGATCGAGCAATTCCGCCTCCCCGCTCTCGCCGCCGGCATGACACCGGTGGTGCTGGAATGCGCCGCCGGCCTGCTCGAACCCGGCGAGGAACCGCTCCCCGCCGCCGAGCGCGAGCTGCGCGAGGAAACCGGCCTCATCCCCGACCGGATGGAAAAGATCGGCCGCTTCATGCTGATGCAGGGCGGCTGCGATGAGAATGTGCACATGTGGTGCGGCCGGGTGAGGCTGGATGCCAGCCCGGAAGGACATTTTGGCCTGCTCGCGGAGGGCGAGGATATTCGCCTGCGCGTGATGTCGGCCGAGGAGGGTTTTGCGCTCGTGGACAATAACAGCATGGAGAATGCCACCGGCGCCCTGGCGCTGCTGTGGCTGCGCCACCACCGGGAGCGGCTGCGCCGGGAATGGGCATGACCCGCACCCTGTTCCGCGAGGATGCGGCCCTGCGCGAGGCGCCAGCCCAGGTGCTGGCAAGCGGGCCCGAAGGCGTGGTGCTGGACGCCACCATCTTCTACGCCCAGGCCGGCGGCCAGCCCGGCGATACCGGCTGGCTGGCCTGGGATGGCGGCGAGATGGCAGTGGCCAACACCATCAAGGGTGAGGGCGAGACCATCCTGCACCTGCCCGCCGAGGGCGCGGCCCTGCCGCCGATTGGCGCCAGCCTCACCGGCCGGCTCGATTGGCCACGCCGCCACCGCCATATGCGCATGCACACCGCCATGCATCTGCTCTGCAGCCTGATCACCGGCGCCGGCGTCACCGGCGGGCAGATCGGTGGCGAGCGCTCGCGGCTGGATTTCGACCTGGCCGAGCCGCCCACCAAGGAATTCCTCACCGAAGGTCTGAACGCGCTCATCGCGGCCGACCATCCCATCACCACAAGCTGGATCACCACCGAGGAGCTGGACGCCAATCCCAGCCTCGTGCGCACCCTCTCCGTGCAGCCCCCCCGCACGGGAGGCAAAATCCGCCTGGTGCGAATCGGCACCGGGGAAACCCCAGTGGATTTGCAGCCCTGCGGCGGCACCCATGTGGCCAGCACCGCCGAGATCGGCCGCGTCGTGGTCACCAAGCTCGAAAACAAGGGCAAGCAGAACCGCCGCGTCTACCTGGTACTGGAGGACCGAGATGCACAACGTCGTTTCCACGGAATGGCTGGCTGACGAGATGGGCAAGCCGGACCTGCTCATCTTCGATTGCTCGACCTATCTGCCCAATGAGCCGGGCAACAAAAAGGACGGTTTCCGCGCCGGCCACATCCCCGGTGCGCGGCTCTTCGATATCGACGTCATCGCCGATACCGAGACCGAGCTGCCTCATATGGTCCCCACCGCCGGCCGCTTTGCGAAGCTGGTGGGCGCCCTGGGTATCTCCAACGCCTCGCGCATCGTCTTCTATGACCAGCATGGCCTGCGCGCGAGCCCGCGCGGCTGGTGGATGATGCGGCTTTTCGGCCATGACCAGGTGGCGGTGCTCGATGGCGGCCTGCCGGCCTGGAAGCGCGAGGGCAGGCCGGTGGAAACCGGCGAGGCCCCGGCCCCCACCCCCACCACCTTCGTGGCCGATTTCCGGGCTGAAAAGCTGCGCGGCATTGGCGATATCAAACGCATCGTCGCCCAGGGCGGCCCGCTCATCATCGATGCCCGGGCAAAAGGCCGCTTCGATGGCACAGCGCCAGAGCCGCGCGCCGGCCTGCCCTCAGGCCATATGCCCGGCGCGGCCAATGTCCCGGTCAGCGAGATCGCAGGGCCTGATGGGCTGATCAAATCGCCCGATGCGCTGCGGGCGCTCTTCGCCGCCGTGGGGGTGGATGGGGTTCGGCCTGTCGTCACCTCCTGCGGCTCGGGCGTCACCGCCTGTGTGCTGGCGCTGGGGCTGGTCGAGGCCGGCTTCCCCGAACCCGCCATCTATGACGGCTCCTGGACTGAATGGGCGCTCCGCCCGGAAACCGAGAAAGTGACGCGCTGACATGTCAAAGAAACACGCCTTTGAAACCCGCATGAGCCATGCCGGCCGCGCCGGCACCCATGCCCATGGCTTCGTGAACCCCGCGGTGCATCGCGGCTCCACCGTGCTGTTCGAAAATTGCGAGGCAAGGCGCGACGGCGCTGCCAAGCGCTACGAGCAGTTCATGACCTATGGCACGCAGGGTGGCCCCACCCATTACGCGCTGGAAGATGTGATTGCCGAGATCGAGGGTGGCACCCGCGCCACCATCGTGGGCACCGGCCTCGCCGCCGTGATGGTGCCGCTGCTGGCCTATCTGAAATCGGGCGATCATTGCCTCATGCCCGACAGCGTCTATGGCCCGGCGCGCAACCTGGCCAATACGCTGATGAAGGGCTGGGGGATCGAGACCGAATTCTACGACCCGGCGATCGACGAGGCCGGCATGGCCGCGCTGATCAAGCCCAATACCAAGGTGGTCTATACCGAAAGCCCCGGCAGCCACACTTTCGAATTGCAGGATATCCCCGCCATCGCCCGCGCCGCCCATGCCCGCGGCGCTAAGGTGCTGATGGACAATACCTGGGGCATTCACACCTTCATGCCCTTCCAGCACGGGGTGGATGTTTCGATCCAGGCGCTGACCAAATACGTCTCCGGCCATTCCGATATCCTGCTCGGCTCGGTCTGCGTGAATTCCGAGGAGGATTGGCAGATCGTGCGCAGCACCGCCTCGCTGCTCGGCCAGTTTGCCTCGCCCGATGATGTGTATCTGGCGCTGCGTGGCGTGCGGACGATGCCGCTTCGCCTGAAGCATCAATTCGCCTCCTCGCTGGAGGTGGCGCGCTGGTTCGAGGCCCAGCCGCAAGTGTTGCGGGTGCTGCATCCCGGCCTGCCCAGCCACCCGCAACATGCGCTCTTCGCGCGCGATTTCACCGGCGGCTGCTCGCTCTTCGGCGTGGTGTTCCAGCCGCGCTATTCGATCGAGGATGTGTTCAAATTCATCAATGCGCTGGAGTTCTTCGGCATCGGCGCCAGCTGGGGCGGCTATGAATCCCTCGCCCTGCCCACCACGGGCTTCGTGACCCGCACCGCCGGCACCGGCGATTTCGGTGGGCCGATGGCGCGCATCCATATCGGCCTGGAGGATGTGGGCGATCTCTGCGCCGATCTGGCGCAGGGCCTCACGAAGATGGGCTAAAATGCAGGCCCGGGTTGTCACAACCCGGGCCGCCCTACTCCCGTTCGGCCGGCGCAAACACCCGCAACAGCGGCGGCAACACCAGCATCACACACAGCAGCGAGTAAACCAGCGACACCCCCAGCACCACGCCCATGCTGGCGGTGCCGGGATGGGGGCTGATCGCCAGCGCGCCAAAGGCCGAGGCATTGGTCACAGCCGAATAAATCACCGCCCGGTTCAAAGGGCTCGCCAGCAACCCACGCTCGCCCCGCGCCCAGGCCGCGACGTAATAAATGTCATAGGCGACACCCATGCCAAACAGCAGCGGCAGGGCAATGATATTGGCCAAATTCAGCGGCGGGCCAAACAGCGTGCAATGCGCCAGCGTCAGCAGCCCCGCCAGCGCCAGCGGCGCCAGCGCCAGCAGTGACAGCCTGAGGCTGCGTAAATTCACCAGCAGCAGACCCAGCACCAGCGCCACCGCAATCACCCCGGCGACAATAAAGGCCCGCTGCACCGTGGCCGACGAGGCGGCGGCAGAAATGCCCGCCCCCGTGGCATTGGGCGCCGCCGCCTGCACCGCCTGGGCAAAGCCGCGCAGCGCCGGAACATCCTGGCCCAACGCAAGTGGCGCCACCTCAACCCGGGCCATGCCATTGCGGCCAATCCAGTCGGCGCGCAGATCATCGGGCAGGCTTTCCAGCGTCACCTCGGCGGCCTGCAGCAGCGCGGCCACCTGGGCCAAGGTGGCCCGCAGGCCGGGCAGCAGCGCCTCGGCCAGAATGGCGCGGGTGGCCGGGGTAGCACTGGCCAGGGCGATGAAGGCGGCACCCAGCCGGCGGGCATCGCGCGCGGTTGCGTCCTCGCCGGGGGCGGTGCGCAGCGCCAGCCCCGCCAGAGCCAAGGCGCTGCTCACCGCGGCCTCGCTGGGCGCCATGCTGGCCGCAATGGCCAGGGTGGGCAGCAGCAACCCGGCGGCATCCTCCAACAGAGCCAATTTCTCAGGCTGGCCCTCAGGCACGAAGCTGGCCAGGCTCAGCGCGCGCCCCACCTCGGGCAGCGCCTCCAGCCGGCTGGCCAGGGCCTGCGCCGCCGCCAGATCCGGCACCAGAATATCGAGCGTATTGGGATTGGTCTCAGCACTGCGCATCAATTCGCGATAGGTGCTGACGGATTCCTTCGTCGGGTCGCGCAGGTTCAGCGGGTCGGTGTCGAAAGCCAGCCTGGGCAGCAGCGCGAGGCTGGCCAGCGCCAGCAGCCCCGCCCCCACCACCACCCAGCGCGCGCGCCGCAGCAGCCAAATGTCGAAAGGTGCCAGGGCCGGGTAGCCCACCTCACGCGCCTCGGCCTGCGGATTGGCCATCAGCATCAGCGCCGGCAGCAGCGTCATCGCCATCAGCCAGCCAATCAGCATGCCCACACCGGCAATCAGCCCCAATTCGCGCAGGCCCAGGTAATCGGTGGGGATGAAGGCAAAGAAGCTGAGCGTGCAGGCCATGGCGGCCAGCGCCATGCCAGGCCCCGCCACCCGCGCCGCGGCCAAAAGCGCCGGGGCCAGGGTGCCCGCAGCCTGGCGTTCGGCGCGGTACTGCACCGAATACTGAATGCCGAAATCCACCCCCAGGCCAATGAACAACACGGCAAAGGCTATGGAGAGCGGGTTGAAATGCCCCACCACCAGCACGCCAAAAGCCGCCGTCCAGGCCAGCCCCGCCACCACCAGCACCATCAGCGGCCAAATCAGCCGCCAACTGCGCAGCGCCATCCACAGCAACAGCACGGTGAGGCCCAGGGAGAGCAAGATATTCTCCACCGCCCCCTCAGCGAGGGTAGCGAATTCCTCATCCGCCATCGGGATATTGCCGGTGATACGAATGGTGATGCCCGGCCGGGCCAGGCCGGCAGCGGCAGCACGGATAGCCTCGGTGGCGGAATGGCCGGCGGCCAGTTCGGAAAAATCCAGCACGGGTTGGACCAAGACGAAGCGGCGGGTCTCCAGCGCGCTGGCGGCGCGCCCGGTCATCATCAGGTTCCAATCAGGCTCGGCCACCCGGCCGGCCAGGGCAGCCTCGGCCGCCGCGCTGAAGGCCACCAACGGGCTGGCCAATTGGCTCAAACTGGCCTCGCCACGCGCCACGCCCTCCATGGCGCTGCGCAGCAAATCGGCCACGCCGCGCAGGCTGGGGTCGGCGGCCAGGCTACCCAGCAGCGGCTGCGCCTCGATCAGCCGCTCGGTCAGGTCGCGCACCTCATCGAGCGAGAGAAACAGCGCCGCATGACGCTCGAAAAATTCCCCGGCATCAGGCCGGCGCACATTGCGGAAAAGCTGCGGCTGGGCGCGCAGCGCCAGCGCCAGCGCCTCGGCGGTGCGGCTCGCGGCAGCGCCGGTGGGCGCATCGATCACCACAGCGATGACGTCAATCCGGTCCGGAAAGGCCACATCCATGGCACGCTCATTCAGCCGCCAGGGCAGGTCCTGCGGAAAAAGCTGCGTCACATCCGAATTGAGTTCAAAGCGGGTGGCGGTAACCCAGCCGGCGGCAATGGTCAGCGCGGCAAACAGCGCCACCACCAGCCGGGCATGCCGCAGGCTGGCAGCCACCAGCCCCGCCACGGCGCGGGCGACGAGATCATCAAGCCTCACGGTAGAAAATCAGCAGCGCCGAGATGAAAACCAGGCAGAGCGGCCAGACCCAGCGGGCGATGCGCGCCTCGGCAGCGCCAGGCCCGGCGCGCAGCTCCAGCCAGCGGGCACAACTGGCCACCACCGCGGCCGCACCAAGCGGCAAGTGGGAGAGCTCAACCAGCAAGGCCTCCTTTACATTGGCAATGGCATGGGTATGCGCCAACAGCAGAAAGCCACCCAGCGCCATGGCAATGGGAAAGACATAGGCCGCCGCCGAGCGCTTGCCGCGCAGCCGCACCAGCCATTCCGAGACGGCAAAGACCACCACCAGCAGCGAGAGCAACTTGTGCTGCAGCACCTCCGGGTCGCGCAGACTGTCAAAGAAGCCGATATCGCCCATCGGCCAAGCCTCGGGGTCCGAGCGGGCAAAAAGAAAGGCGGCCAGCCCCATGAACAGCAGCGGCCAATGCCGGGCCAAGGCCACGCGGCGTGTGGCATCCGCCAGCGCCGCCAGGCCCACCGCCAGCACCACAAAGCCCGACATATGGTGGTTATACTCGCTCCAGGCGATGTCAAAGGCGTTGCGCGGCGGCAGAAAACCCTCGCCGGGAATGAAGGCCTGCGGGCGTTCAGCGTTTTCGCGCGCCTGGGCATCGAGTTGCGCCTGCAAGGCGGGAATGCCGAGATCAGCATGGCTGGGCGAAGTGAAGCGCGGCATGCGCGGCACCGCACGCTCCGCAATCTCGGCCCAGCTAACCCTGTCATCGGGCAAATCGGCGCCCGGCGGCACGGAGGTGAGAGAGGCCGCAATGCCAAAGACGCAAATGCCCACAATCAACTCGCATTCCACAAAGCGCCTGAGCCGGGGCAGGAAAGCGCCATCGCCGGCGAAGCGATGCAACAGCAGGAAATTCGCCAACCCCAGCAGCAGCAACACGGCAAACAGCACTGATTTCGTCGCCGACATGGCGCCATAAGCGGTGCCGTAAATCGCCTCGGGCGAGCCCACATAACCGAGGTAATACCCCACCACCCCAGCCACGATGCCCAGCACGCCAGCCACGGCAAGGCCGGAATACCGCGCCCCCACCGCCTGCGCCGCCGATGGCGGCCAGGGCAGCCGCAACGCCATGAGAAAAGCCGGCAAGCCACCCAGCCACAACGCCGCACCCGCCTGATGAATGAAGGTGGCGGCCAGCATGGGCAGGCGGTCCTCGGTGCGGGCCATGGCATGGCTGCCCGCCACCGCCGCGACGAGCAGCAGCAGGCCCATAACCAACAGCGGCCATGGCCGCGCCCCCCCCCGGGCCAGCACCAGCGCCGCCACAGCGCAGGCCATCACCCCCAGCGCGCTGAGCACAAAACCCGCCCCCGCCGCCTGCCAAGCGCCCAGGCCAAGCGTGCCAATCAGCGCCAGCGCGCCCAGCCCGGAGGAGCACAACACCGCCCCCAGTGTCAGCCACCCCCCCCAGAGGATGGCCCGGCGCGCGGTGGCCAGCAGCATCGCCCCCTCACCCGCCGGCAGCCGCCCCGCCAGCGGCGCCGCCAGAAACGCCAAAAACGCAATGGAGCCCAGCAATACGCTGCGCGCCATCAACTCGGCCGCATGCAGCACCACCGAGAGAAAACCATAAAGATCGAGAAACAATTCCACGCGTCAGGCCGCAACCGTGAAGGGAATGTCGCCCCGGGTGATATGGCCATCCAGCGCCAGCACCTGCCAGCGAATCCGCCAATTTCCCGGGGCCAAGGCATCAGTGGTGCCAATCAACTCCGCCGCCGGGCAATCAGCGGCCAGCTCCACCCGCACCTCATCGGCCGTGCCACCACCACCCAGCCGGACGGGCGCCACGAAGAGCGCACTGCGCCCATGGTCGAGACGCGAATTGAACACCAACCGCAACCGCACCGGACCAGGCGAAACCCGCGCCCCCGCCGCAGGCTCGGCATGGCGGATGATGGCATGCGCCTGTGCGGCCGGCGCCAGCAACATCATGGGCGCAGCCAGCAGGCACCGGCGCGGCATGGCGCGGACATAATCGGACATGGACGGTAAACTATGGAAGCCCGCCCCCCGAGGCAACCGGTCGCAAATGCCCCAAATTGTACCGCTGTGGTTCAGTATGGGCTTTTCCGTGAATGCCATGCTAAGCACCGCCTCCCGCGGCGCAGCATGGCGCGGCGATTCCAGGAGCCGTATCCGAATGGGTATTCCCCTCGCGCAGCAGGCCAAGGTTGCCGCCTATGTGCTGAAACAGCAACTGATGGGCCGCAAGCGCTTTCCATTGGTGCTGATGCTGGAGCCGCTGTTCCGCTGCAACCTCGCCTGCGCCGGCTGCGGCAAGATCGACTACCCCGACGCCATCCTGAACAAGCGGCTTTCGGTGGCGGAATGCCTGGAGGCATCGGCGGAATGCGGCGCGCCGGTGGTGGCCATCGCCGGCGGCGAGCCCCTGCTGCACAAGGAAATGCCCGCCATCGTCGAGGGGCTTCTCGCCCAGGGCCGCATCGTCATCCTCTGCACCAATGCGCTGCTGCTGGAAAAGCGCATGGACGCCTACAAGCCCCATCCCCGCTTCATCTGGGACATCCATCTGGATGGCGACCAGGCGCAGCATGACTGGGCGGTGAGCCAGGATGGCGTCTATGACCGTGCGGTGGATGCGTTGAAGAAGGTGCGCGCGGCCGGCTTCCGCACCGCCATCAACTGCACCCTGTTCAACAATGCCGACCCAGAGCGCACCGCGAAATTCTTCGATGACGTCACCGCCATGGGCGTGGACAACATCATGCTCAGCCCCGGCTACGCCTATGAGCGCGCCCCGGACCAAAAGCACTTCCTCAACCGCCAGAAGACCAAGGACCTCTTCCGCGACATCTTCGCCCGCAACAAAGGCGATGCGAAATGGCGGATGGGCAATAGCCCCCTCTTCCTCGACTTCCTGGCCGGCAACCAAACCTATGGCTGCACCCCCTGGGGCAACCCCACCCGCAATGTCTTCGGCTGGCAGCGCCCCTGCTACCTGCTCGGCGAAGGCTACGCCAAATCCTTCACCGAACTGATGGAAACCACGGAATGGGACAAATACGGCGTCGGCAATTATGAAAAATGCGCCGATTGCATGGTCCATTCCGGCTTCGAAGCCACAGCAGCACTCGATGCGCTGAAACGACCCTGGAAAGCAGTGGCAGCCCAAATCCGCGGCCCGCGCACCACAGGATCCATGGCACCCGAAATCGACCTCAGCCAACAACGCCCGGCCGAATACGTCTTCTCAGCCCATGTCCAACAGGCGATGAACGACATGGCCCATGAAACACCGGCGCGTGGCGCGAAGCATGGCGGGACGGCACCGCCGGCCGCGGCGGAGTAAGGCGCCCCCCAGGGAGGGCTTTGCCCTCCCCGGACCCCTCCCACCAAAGGCCGAAAGGCCTTTGGAAACCATTATAAATTAATAATTTAATAGACCATACCCTCGGCCTCGCTTTCCACCCCGCGGTCCAGCGGCCCGTTGGCCCCTGGTGGGTGGGGGTCTGGGGAAGGGCAAAGCCCTCACCCGGCGCTACCCGTCCAGGGCATCGCGCCCCCCAGGGAGGGCTTTGCCCTCCCCGGACCCCTCCCACCAAAGGCCGAAAGGCCTTTGGAAATTATTATAAATCAATAATTTAATAGAACATACCCTCGGCCTCGCTTTCTACCCCGCGGTCCAGCGGCCCGTTGGCCCCTGGTGGGTGGGGGTCTGGGGGAGGGCAAAGCCCTCACCCAGCGCTACCCAACACGCCGCGCACCGCCCCCAGCCATTCCCCATGCCGGGCCTTCGCCTCCGGGCGCGACATCTGCGGCATAAAACGCCGCTCCAGCCGCCAATGCGGCGCCGCCTCTCCCGGCCCTGGCAGCAGGCCCGATTGGTGCCCGGCCAGCCAGGCGGCGCCCAGGGCGGTGGTTTCCGTCACCTCCGGGCGGTCCACCACGCATCCAGAAATATCCGCCAGGCGCTGCATCGTCCAATCGCTGCGGGCCATGCCGCCATCCACCCGGATGGTACTGGTTCGCCCGCCCATATCCAGCGCCATGGCGTCCAGCAAGTCCTGGGTCTGGAAGGCCACGGCCTCCAGCGCGGCGGCGGCAATCTCAGCCCGGCCGGTGCCGCGGGTCAGGCCGCTCAGCGCCGCCCGGGCCGTGCTGTCCCACCAGGGCGCGCCCAGGCCGGTAAAGGCGGGCACCAGATGCACGCGGGAGGCGGGGTCCGCCTGGGGCGCCAATGCCGTGGCCTCGGCGGCCGAGGCGATGATGCCCAGCCCATCACGCAGCCATTGCACCGTGCTGCCGGCATTGAAGATCGCCCCCTCCAGCGCGTAGCTCCGCCGGCCGCCGAGTTGCCAGGCCAGCGTCGTCAATAGCCGGTGGCGGGAGGTAACGGCCGCGCCGGTCACCAGCATGGCGAAGCAGCCGGTGCCATAGGTGGATTTCAGCATGCCGGGCGAAAAGCAGGCTTGGCCAATGGTCGCCGCCTGCTGGTCACCAGCCATGCCGCGGATCGGCACCGGGCGGCCCAGCACCTGGGTCACACCAAATTCGGCGGCACTGTCCATCACCTCCGGCAGCACCGCGCGCGGAATATTGAACAGAAGCAGCAATTCCTCATCCCATTCGCCAGTGTGGATGTTCCACAACATGGTGCGGCTGGCATTGGTCGCATCCGTCGCGTGCATGCCGGTCAGGCGAAACAGCAGAAAACTATCCACCGTGCCGAAGCACAAACGCCCGGCCTCGGCATCGCGCCGCGCGCCGGGCACATGCTCCAGCAGCCAGGCCAGCTTGCTGGCGCTGAAATAGGGGTCGGGCAGCAGGCCGGTACGCTCGGTGATAAGCGCCTCCGGCAGCCCCGCGCAGAATTCCGCGGTGCGGCGGTCTTGCCAGACAATGGCGCGATGGATGGCCCGGCCGGTATCGCGCCGCCACAGCAGCGTGGTCTCGCGCTGATTGGTGATGCCGATGGCGGTGATGCGCTCATCCCCCGCCGCCTCGCGCAGCATGGCGATGCTGTCGGCGATCAGATCCTCCGGCTCATGCTCCACCCAGCCGGGGCTGGGGAAATGCTGGGTGAGTTCCCGCTGGGCGGTGGCCTGGGGGCGGAGTGCGGCATCGAAGCGTATGGCGCGGGTCGATGTGGTGCCCTGGTCGAGCGCGAGCAGCATCGTCTTGGCCCCCCTTCTTGCAGCATGTCCCGCTCACTATAGGCTGGCCGCCTGATCGGAGAAAACCATGCCCCTGAACAATCGCATCGCCGGCCTCGGCCCTGAAATCGCCGAATGGCGCCAGACCATCCATGCCAATCCGGAAATGGGGTTTGAGGAGCACGCCACCAGCGCGCTGGTGGCCGAGAAACTCGCCGCCTGGGGCATTGAGGTGCATCGCAACATCGCCGGCACCGGCGTGGTGGGCGTGCTGCGCAACGGCAGTTCCAGCCGCTCCATCGCGCTGCGCGCCGATATGGATTGCCTGCCGATGACCGAGGAGACCGGCCTGCCGCATGCCTCCAAAACACCGGGCAAGATGCATGCCTGCGGCCATGACGGCCACACCGCCATGCTGCTCGGCGCGGCGAAATACCTCGCCGAGACCCGCAATTTCGACGGCACGGTGAATTTTCTCTTCCAGCCGGCGGAAGAGGGCGGCGGCGGCGGCCGGGTGATGATGGAAGAAGGCGTCTTCGACCGTTTCCCCACCGACAGCGTCTATGGCATCCACAATGACCCATCCCTGGCGGTGGGCGAGATTTCCATCGTCGCCGGCCCCATCCTGGCCGCGGCCGATACCATGACCTTCAATATCCGCGGCCTGGGCGGCCACGCGGCGCGGCCGCATCAGGCGATTGACCCGGTTGTGGTGGGCTCCAACCTCGTCGTGGCGCTGCAGCACCTGGTCTCGCGCCGGGTGGACCCGCTGGACAGCGCGGTGCTCTCGCTTTGCATGTTCCATGCCGGCTCGGCCAGCAACGTCATCCCCGAAACGGCGGAAATCAAAGGCACCCTGCGCACCCTGAAGGCCGAGACCCGGGCGGCGATGGAGCGCCATATCAAGCGCATCGCCGCCTCCATCGCCGATGCCTTCGCGGCTGAGATCGAGGTGGTGTGGAAGGCCGGCTACCCGGTCACCGTCAACCACGCGGCGGAAACCGAACTGGCGGCGCAGGCCGCCGCCAAAGTCTTTGCCGAGGGCGGCATCATCCGCAAGCGCCCACCGATCATGGGTGCTGAGGATTTCTCCTACATGCTGGAAAAGCGCCCCGGCGCCTTCGTGAGACTTGGCCAGAAGGGGCCCGACGGCAAGGGCGGCGTGCCAGTGCACCACCCGAAATATGATTTCAATGACGAGGCCGCCCCCTATGGCGTGGCCTTCTTCGCTGCACTGGTGGAGCAGGAACTGCCGCGCTAGGTCGTATGGGCGGCGCGACCCAGCGCCGCCCATCCAACCCGCAAGGAGGTCGCATGACCAAGGACGACATCACCGCCTGGGCGCTCTCTGCAGGTTGGCGCATCGTCGGCGGCCATCCCAGCCTGTCCAAGCCGCAAAAGCTGGATGACGCCATCATCCGCCTCAACCTCAAGGCCACCGTGGTGCAGGTCGAGGTGCGCAAACCCTCGGGCAAATGGGAAAAAATCTCCACCGCGAATTACCCCTCCATCACCGCCGGCGAGGAGGGCGGCCTTCTCCTGGGCCTCGGGCTTGAGCGCATCCCCAGCCTGGGGCGGCTGATGCAGGATAATCGGGACGCCATGGTGTTTCGCTGAAGGGCCGCGCTGCCGCGTTGACCAAGCCCCCCCCATGCGCCATGCCCCTGGCATGACAGCCGACCCCATGCTCCGCACCCAAAAAGCTTGGCCCATCGAAGAGGCCGGCAAACTGGCCGATCGTCTCGCCAAACAGGGCAAGACGCATGCGCTGTTCCAAACCGGCTATGGCCCCTCCGGCCTGCCGCATATCGGCACTTTTGGCGAGGTGGCCCGCACCTCCTGGGTCCGCCACGCTTTTTCGCAAATCACCGGCCTGCCCTCGCGCCTGCTCGCCTTCAGCGATGACATGGACGGGCTGCGCAAAGCGCCTGACAATGTGCCCAACCGGGAATTGCTGCTCGCCAATCTCGGCAAGCCACTCACCAAGATCCCGGACCCCTTTGGCACCCATTCTAGCTTCGGCGCCCATAATAACGCCCGTCTGCGCGCCTTCCTCGACGCTTTCGGCTTCGACTATGAATTCGCCTCCAGCACCGATTATTACAGCCAGGGCCGCTTCGACCAGGCGCTGCTGCGCATGGCGGAAAAGCATGAGGAAATCCGCGCCATCATCCTGCCCACGCTGGGGCCGGACCGCCGGGCCACCTATTCCCCCTTCCTGCCCATCCACCCCATCACCGGCGTGGTCATGCAGGTGCCAATGGAGGAGGTGCGCGCCGATGGCACCCTGGTCTGGCGAGATGAGGAAGGCCAACGCTTTGAAACCCCCGTCACCGCCGGGCATTGCAAGGCGCAATGGAAGGCCGATTGGGCGCTGCGCTGGTATGCGCTGGGGGTGGATTACGAAATGTCGGGCAAGGATTTGATCGACAGCGTCCGCCTTTCCTCGGCCATTTGCCGCGCGCTGGGGGCCGAGCCACCGGTAAACCTCACCTATGAGCTTTTCCTCGACGAAACCGGCCAAAAAATCAGCAAATCCAAGGGCAATGGCCTGACCATTGATGAATGGCTGCGCTACGCCCCGCCGGAGAGCCTGGGCCAATTCATGTACAACCAGCCCACCCGGGCCAAGCGGCTGTATTTCGATGTCATCCCCCGCGCCGTGGATGAATACCTGCAAAACGCCGAGCGCGGCATGGCCACCGCCATGCCCGAGCTCGCGGCCAACCCGGCCTGGCACATCCATGCCGGCGATATCCCGCAATCGGCGCATAGCCCGCTATCGTTTCAGACGCTGCTGAACCTCGCCGCCGTCTCAGCCGCCGAGACGCCTGACGATCTCTGGGCCTTCGTGCGCAACTACGCCCCGGATACCGCGCCGGGCACCCATCCCTTCCTCAATGTGCTGGTGGCCCGCGCCGTCGCCTATTGCGAGGATTTCGTCCGCCCCCACCTCAAGCCGCGCATCGCCACGGCCGAGGAAAGGGCGGGGCTGGAGGACCTCATCACCCGCCTGCAAAACAACGCCGCCGCCATCGACGCCATGCCCCCCGGCGCCGAGCGGGCAAAAGCCATTCAGGACATCATCTATGATGCCGGAAGGCGCGAACCCTTCACCACGCCCAATAAGGATGGCTCCATGGGCGTGGGCCGCGGCTGGTTCAACGCGCTCTACCAGGTGCTGCTCGGCGCCGATGAGGGGCCGCGCTTCGGCTCGGTGATCGCCGCCTACGGCATCGCCCGCAGCATCAACGTCATCCAGGCAGCGCTGGCCCGGTGATGACGCGCAGGGGCCAGCCTCAGGCATGATCGCCTTCCTCAAACGCTATGGCGCGACCATCTTCGGCGTGGTCCTTCTGGCGGGCGCCATCTATGTCGTCCAGCGCGAGTTCCGCGGCCTCTCCGTGGCTCAGGTGCATGATGCAATGGCCGCCATCTCCCGCCATGCGCTGTGGCTGGCGGCGGGCTGCACCCTGCTCGCCTATGCGGTGCTGGCGATTTATGACCGGCTTGGCTCACTCTATGCCGGCAAACCCGCGAGTTGGGCGCGCTCGCTGATGGCGAGTTTCTGCGGCTATTCGCTGGCCCATAATCTGGGCTTCGCCGCCGTCTCGGGGGCCGCGGTGCGGTTTCGCTTCTACTCCGCCTGGGGCTATTCGGCGGTGCAGATCGCCAAGGTGATCGGCTTCACCTCCCTCACTTTCGGCCTCGGCGGCATGGCGCTGGCCGGGCTTGTGCTGGTGGTCGAGCCGGAGGTTGTGCCCTGGCTCGGTACGAATCTGCCGCGCTGGGCCTTGCAGGGGCTGGCGGTGCCGCTTTGGGGCGTTGTCGCGGCCTATGTCGTGCTCAGCCGCTTCTTCCGCACCATCACCGTATTCCGTCACGAGATCGAACTGCCCGGCCTGAAGATGGCCCTGGCGCAGACCGTGCTGGCCACCGTCGATGTCGCCGTCACCGCGGCCATCTTCTATATCCTGCTGCCGCCGGCCGAGGGGCTGACCTTTGTGCGCTTCGTGGGGATCTACCTCGTCGCCTATAGCCTGGGCATCTTCGCCTCCGTCCCCGGCGGGCTTGGGGTGTTCGACAGCGCGATCCTGATCGGCCTCTCACCCTATATGGGTGCGGCCGAGGTGATCGGCGCGCTGCTGGTCTTCCGGCTGTATTACTACATCGTGCCGCTCTTCATCGCCGGGGCGCTGTTTGCCGGCTTTGAACTCAGCCAGCGCGGCGCCGTGCTGGCCCGCTTCACCGCCGTCACCCAAGGGTCGGAGGCGCTGGAGGCCCCCGCCATGGCCGGGCTGGTGGCGATCAGCGGGGCGCTCTTGATCTTCATCGGCGCGCTGCCCGCCTCGGGCGGGTTGATGACGATCTGGGGCAGCTATTCGCTGGCCGCCGCATCGCAATTCGCCGCCTCGGTGCTGGGCTCGGCGCTGCTGGTGCTGGCCTATGGGCTGGCGCGGCGGCTGGCCATTGGCTGGGCGCTGGCGGTGGCGCTGCTGCTGCTGGGCGGGCTCACCGTCTGGCTGCGCGGCGAGGCCTGGTTCGCCTGGCTACCCTTCCCAGCCGTGGCCACGCTGCTGCTCACCATGCGGCCGCGCTTCTACCGCCGCTCCCGCCTCTGGGCCGAGCCGTTGAGCCCCGAGGCGCTGGTGCCACTGGCC
Organism: Rhodovarius sp.; assembly: GCF_040399605.1. Lineage (NCBI taxonomy): Bacteria > Pseudomonadati > Pseudomonadota > Alphaproteobacteria > Acetobacterales > Roseomonadaceae > Rhodovarius > Rhodovarius sp. The sequence continues at coordinate 98,065 of NZ_JBBARU010000004.1, forward strand.
GCCGCAGCCTTTTGCGGCATCACCCTGGCGCTGGTCGGCCACCGGGTGGAGGTGCAGGACAGCTCCTGGTGGGAGGTGGTCTTCGCCGATGAGGCGCCCAACGCGCTGCGCTTCACCGTGGGGCTGACGGCCGTGCTGCTGCTGGTCGGCCTTGCCCGGCTGCTGCGCCCCGCCCGTATCCGCCCGCTGGCCTATGATGAAGCCAGCCGCGCCATGCTCGCCTCCTGGCAGGGCACGACGCCACCCGCCGCCGATGGCGTGCTGCTGGGCGAGGCCAGGCGCGCCGGCATGGCATTTTCCCGCCAACCCCCGCTCTGGCTGGCTTATGGCGACCCTTCGGGCGATCCGGCCGATGGCGTCAGCGCCATCTGGCGTTTCCGCGATGCCTGCGAGCGGGCCGGGGTGCGCCCCGCCTTTTGGGATGTGGGGCCAGAATGGCTGCGCATCTATGCCGATATCGGCCTGACCGCGGTGCCCATGCCCGGCCGGCCGGACCGCTTCATCGCCTGCCGCGCGGAACAGGATTTGGACCGGCTGCTCGCAAAGGCGTAGAAGCTGCGGCCATGAAACGTCGCATCCTTCTCGCCCTGCCGATGGCCATGCCGGCGCTGGCGCAAAGCTTCCCCAGCCGCAGCCTTCGCGTGGTGGTTCCCTTTGCCGCGGGCGGCGCGGCCGATAGCGCCGCCCGCACCATCTTCCCGCGCATCGCCGAGCGCCTGGGCCAGCCGGTCGTGGTGGAAAACCGCACCGGCGCCGGCGGTTCGCTTGGCGGCTATGAGGTGGCGCGGGCCGCCGCCGATGGCCATACCCTGCTCTTCGATGCCAGTTCGCACCTGGTGAACCCCCATCTCATCCGCAACCTGCCCTTTGACTACGCCACCGCCTTCGCGCCGATCTCCCAGGTGGTGACCTTTCCCCAGGTTCTGGCGGTGAAGAATGACCTGCCCGCGCCCACGCTGGCGGCCTTCATTGCCTTGGCCAAGGCGCGGCCGGGGCAGCTTTCGGTCGGCACCCAGGGCAATGCCACGGCGGGGCATATGGGCCTGGTGCAATTCTGTCAGGCCGCCGGCATCGAGGTGACCCACGCCCCCTATCGCGGTGGCGCCGATGCGGCGCGGGACCTCGCGGCGGGGGCCCTGGATGCGGTGTTCATCACCATGCTTTCGGCCCGGCCGATCGTGGATAGCGGCCGGGCGCGCTTTCTGGCGGTGGCCAATACCCAGCGCAGCGCCCTGCGCCCCCAACTCCCCACCTTTGCCGAGGCCGGGCTGCCCGGCGTGGCGATATCGGAATGGGCCAGCCTCTTCGCCCCGGCCGGCACCCCGGCCGAGATACAGCAAACCCTCTACGCCGCCCTGCGCGAGGCCCTGGCCCTGGCGGAGCTGCGCGAGCGCCTGGCCAATCTGGGCGCCGAACCGGTGGGCAGCAGCCCGGAGGTATTTGCGAAATTTGTGACCGATGGCCGGGCCGAAATGGGCCGGGTGGTGCGCGAAGCGAATATTCGCCTTGATTAGACGCGATTTCCTGCTGGCCATGGCCGGCACCGCGCTGCCGCCCGAGGAATTCTCCGGGCTGATCGGCCAGCCGGTGCTGGCGCTGGCGGTGCACCCGGCAGTGTTTCCGCGCCTACGTGTGATGTCCGCCGGCCGGCAGCGGGTGGTGAGCGATGGGCTGCGCGGCCGCGGCCCGGCTCTGGGTTGGCATGAGGGCTGGCTGCATGGCTGGGCCGGCACGGCAGAGGCGCGCGTCTTCCTGGCCTATGAGCCAAGCGCCGAACAACTGGCGCTGATGCTATGGGAGGATGGCCGCCCCAGCCTCTTCATCCCACCACGCTGGGCACCCTGGCCACAGGCGCTGCGCCTGCCACTGCGCGGGTTCAATCCGGAATTGGAGGCCCAGCTGCGCTGGGGCGCGTGAGGGCAGCGCAAGGCTGCACCACCGCCCCCCAAAGGGCCTAGGCCAGATCTTCCGACAGAATGGTGATGGTGACGTGATAGGCCACCTCGCCATCCTCGGCATCACGATCGACGGTGCCGATCACTTCGCCATCCGCCAGCAACTCCACCGGGCCGTTGCGGGTTTGCGCGGCACGGATGGTGAGCTTGGGGCTGCCGGTCATGGCGCGGAGTTGGGCCTGCACAGCCTGAATTTCTGCGGGTTTCATCCCCGCTGCATAGCGGGGCTTGGCGGCTGGGGTAAACCCCCGGGCTGCATCATCCCCAGGTCACACAGGCCCAGGCCCCTTCCGCCCGCTCTCCCCCGGGACTACCTGAATGACATGGCGCTGCCCCCGCAATTTCTCGACGATCTGCGCGCCCGCACCTCCATGCAGGCGCTGGTGGCGCGCAAGGTCCGGCTGCTGAAATCCGGCCGGCAATGGAAGGGCTGCTGCCCATTCCATGGCGAGAAGACGCCCAGCTTCTATGTCTATGATGACGGCTTCCACTGCTTCGGCTGCGGCGCGCATGGCGATGCCATCAGCTTTGTGATGCGCGCCGATGGCGCAAGCTTCATCGAGGCGGTGGAGCGCCTGGCCGGCGAGGCCGGGCTCAGCGTGCCCAAACCCACCCCGGAGGTGGCCGCGCGAGAAGCCCGAGCGCGCGACCTGCATGGCGTGCTCGATGCCGCCCAGGCCGCCTTCACCCGCCGCCTGCATCTGCCCGAGGGCCGGCAAGCGCTGGATTATCTGCTCAGGCGCGGCCTCACCCCCGACACCATCGCCGGTTTCGGCCTGGGCTGGTCCGGCGCCGGCCGCGGCGCACTGGCGGCCGATCTGCGCGAATTGGGCATCGAGCCCGCCCAGTTGCTCGAAGCCGGGCTGATGCAGGAGCGCGAGAAGGGGCTGGTCGATCTCTTCTTCAACCGGGTGATGTTCCCCATCCATGACCGCCGCGGGCGCGGGATCAGCTTTGGCGGCCGCATCCTGGGCGATGGCCAGCCGAAATACGTCAATGGCCCGGAAACGGCGCTGTTTTCCAAGCGGCGCCAGCTTTATGGCCTGCATCTGGCGCGCGAGGGCGTGTTCCGTGGTGCCAGGCTGGTGGCAGTGGAAGGTTACATGGATGTCATCGCCCTGCATCAGGCCGGCTTCACCGGCGCGGTGGCGCCGCTCGGCACGGCGCTGACCACCGAGCAATTGGAAGCCCTCTGGGCGGTCAGCCCCGAGCCCGTGCTGTGCTTCGATGGCGACGCCGCCGGCGCCCGCGCCGCCGCCCGCGCGGCCGAGGTGGCGCTGCCCATGCTCACCCCCGAGCGCACCCTGCGCCTGGCCACCCTACCAGCAGGCGAGGACCCCGACACCCTCATCGGCAAGCAGGGCCAGGGCGCCTTCGAGGCGGTGCTGGGCGCCGCCAAACCCCTCGCCGAGGCGCTCTACACCCTGCTCGCCGAAGGCCGCCGGCTCACCTCGCCCGAGGAGCGGGCCGGTTTTCGCAAACGCCTCTCCGAGGCCGCGGCCAGAATCGAGGACAAGGCGCTGGGCGCGGAATATCGCCGTGCCTTGCTCGACCGCTTCTTCGCCGAGGGCAGGCCCCGCAATGGCCGCGCCACGCCTGGCACCTCCCCTCGGGCTGGCCCCATCGCCCGGCCAGTGCCCGGTGCCAATGCCCGCAGCGATCAGGCCCGCGCCATGCTGGCCTGCCTGCTGCGCCACCCCTGGTTCATTCAGGAGGTGGAGGAGGCGCTGGGCCTGCTCGAATTGCCCCCCGGCCCCGCTTCCGCCCTGCGCGATCATATTTTGCATATGCCCGGCCATGATAGCGCGCTGGCGGCGGAAGCGCTGCATGCGCAGCTGGGCAGCGCCGGGCTGGGGCGTGAACTGGCCTGGGCCTTGGCCGCCCCAGCGTTGCCGGCCGGCGCCAGAAATGGCGCTCAACCTGCGGAAATTTCGGAATGTTTTTGGCATTTCTTCTCCCGCCTCAAGGGCAGTGAGGCCTTGCAGGCGGATCTCTCGGCCGCAAGGCGCGAGGCCGAGCAAGCCCCCACCGCCGAAGCCCTGCGCCGGGTGACGCTGCTCAAAGAGGCGCTCGATGCCTATGGACGTGGCGACCCGACTGGGGTTGAAGCAGTCTAGACGACGCAGCATTCACGCTGCTTGGTCTCGTCCTTGTTGAGAGAATGATGCAGCGCTTTCGGCGATTCCGCCTCAACGCATCATGCTCTAGAATTGCAAAAGCCACATGCCGTGGCGAAAAATGCTCGGTTTCTGCGGCTGGGGTGGTGAACCTGCCCCACGGCATTCCATATGGAGAGACCGCATGGGCGAAGCGCCCGGTTTACGTGCTGCGAATCAATGGAGCGATATGAATGGCCACCAAGCCCGGCAGCACTGAAACCACGGATGCACGCGATGAAGCGGTCGAGGGCGTGATGCTCGACATCCAGTCTGCCGCGGTAAAAAAGCTGATCGCGCGCGGCAAGGAGCGCGGCTTCGTCACCGTGGACGAGGTCAATGCCGTCCTGCCCTCCGAGCAGGTCTCCTCCGAGATGATCGAGGACACGCTGGCCATGCTCAGCGAATCCGGCATCACCGTCGTCGAGGCCGAAGAGGGCGAGGATGGCGACAGCCCCAAGCCCGCCACCGCCAAATCCGAGGATGGCGAGGACAAGGAAGAGGAGGAGAGCGGCGGCAACGTCGATGAGGACACGATCGGGCGCACCGATGACCCGGTGCGGATGTATCTGCGCGAGATGGGCTCCGTCGAACTGCTCAGCCGCGAGGGCGAAATCGCCATCGCCAAGCGGATCGAGGCCGGGCGCGACATGATGATCGGCGGCTTGTGCGAAAGCCCGCTCACCTTCAAGGCCATCATCGCCTGGCATGAGGCGGTGCGCGATGGCCGCATGCTGCTGCGCGACGTGATCGACCTCGAAGCCACCAATCAGGCCGATATGCCCGAGGGTGCCAGCGCCGAGCCCGAGGAATTCGAGGAGGGCGACGAGGAAGGCTCGATCGGCCTTTCCCTCTCCGCCTTGGAAGAAAAACTCAAGCCCGAGGCGCTGGCCGCCTTCGAGGGCATTGAGGCCATCTACAGCAAGCTCGGCAAGCTCTCGGCCAAGCGCATGGATGTCTATACCGGCGGCGGCGAATTGGCCGGCCGCTCGGAGAAGAGCTATGAGAAGAGCCGCACCGAGCTGGTGGCCCTGGTGCAGAAGGTCCACCTCCACAACAACCGCATCGAGGAACTGGTCGAACAGCTCAAGCTGCTCAACAAGCGCCTGGTGGCGATGGATGGCCAGGTGCTGCGGCTGGCCGAATCCCACAAGGTCAAGCGCGAGGATTTCCTCGCCGAGTGGCGCGGGCATGAGCTTGACCCGACATGGTTCGAGCGCGTCTCCAAGCTGAAGTCGAAATACTGGCAGGCCTTCGCCGCCAAATCACAGGATGATGTGGAAAAGGTGCGCGCCCATATCGGCGCCGTCGCCGCCGAAACCGGCCTGCCGGTGGCCGAATTCCGCCGCGTCTATGCCACCGTCAGCCGCGGCGAGCGCGACATGACGGTCGCCAAGAAAGAGATGATCGAGGCCAACCTTCGCCTCGTGATCTCCATCGCCAAGAAATACACCAATCGCGGCCTGCAATTCCTCGACCTGATCCAGGAGGGCAATATCGGCCTGATGAAGGCGGTGGATAAGTTCGAATACCGCCGCGGCTACAAATTCAGCACCTACGCCACCTGGTGGATCCGCCAGGCCATCACCCGCTCCATCGCCGACCAGG